>NZ_JBHWGD010000121.1:0-16503 GCF_042733235.1 Kitasatospora sp. NPDC059722 | reverse complement strand
TTTTTTTTTATTCATTATTTGCCACCAGCACCTTCGACCCCCGCCGCCGCGCCGCGGCGCCGGGGGGCCGGGGGGGGGGGGCCCCGCGCCCCCCCGCCAGGGTGCTGCCGTCGGCGGCCGGCGGAGCCGATGGGGTGGTCGATCGTCCGCTGAGCGTGAACGCGGCGGCATGTCGGGTCGGTGAGCGCGCGCGGCCTGGTGTCCTTGGCGGGCGGATTCGGCGCGGTGCCGGACGGCGCTTTCGGGACAGGAGACCACGGTGATCGTGCGCATCATGGGCGAGGGGCAAGTGCGGCTGGCCGACTCCCACTTCGCCGAGCTGAACGCGCTCGACGACGAGTTGCTCGCGGAGATGGAGAGCGGCGACGAGGAGGGCTTCCGGCGGACCCTGGGGGCGCTCCTGGATGCGGTGCGCCGCCTCGGCACCGCGTTGCCCGACGACGCTCTGGAGCCCTCCGAGCTGATCCTGCCGCCCCCGGACGCCTCCCTTGAGGAGGACGGAGAGTTGCACGGGCACCTGGGCCACTTCCCGGGGTGCCGGGCCGGGGGCCCGGGGGGCCGGCGACCCGGGCCGGTGAGCCTACGCCGTCGGCTCGGCCTCGATCTCGATCACCTGCGCGGGACCCGCCCGGAACGCCGGGCCGGCGGCGTCCGCGGCCACCATGTGCGGGGTGGCGTCGTGCGCGGCCAACGCCCCGCGCGATGCCCAGAGTTCGGTGAGGACGAACCGGTCCGGATCGCCGACGACCCGGTGCAGGTCGTACTGCAGGCACCCCTCTTCGGCCCGCACGAGCGGCGCGAGGCGTTCGTAGGCGTCGAGCTGCTCCTGGCCGCGGCCCGGGAGGGTGGTGATGTGGACGTGGAGGCGTACGGACTGTGGCATGTGAGTGAGCGTAGATCGGTGAGGCCCGCCGGGGAACCGGGATCTCACCTGGCAGACATGCCTGTATCTACTGGTATGTACAATCGTGGGCGGATGGATCGGTCCCGCGGCCGTGGCCCCATGGCGCGCGGTCGGTCGATGGGGAGGAACCCGCTATGCCGCCCGGCCGGGGGCCCCATTGAATGTTCATGTGACATGGCCGCATCGTGCACGGCTGTGGCAGTCCATGTCATCCGTGGAGTGCGGCTGATACGCTGCGAGAATGACCACCCACGACGAGGCGACCGCGGTGCGGGCGGGCGAGCAGGACGGCCTCTGGCTCAGCCCGGCCGAGCTGGACTCCTGGCTGTCGGTGGTGCGGCTGATGACGCGGCTGCCCTGGGCCATCGACGCCCAGCTGCAGCGCGACGCCGATCTGAGCATGGTCGAGTACATGACGCTGGCGATGCTGTCCGAGGCCCCCGAGTGGACCTTGCGCATGAGCGTCCTCGCCGAGAACACCAGCACGTCGCTGTCCCGGCTCTCGCACCTGGTCAAGCGACTGGAGGGCCGCGGCTACGTCCGCCGGGAGGCCGACCCCGCGGACGGGCGCTTCACCAACGCCATCCTGCTGCCCGTCGGCATGGCCAAGCTCGAAACGGCAGCACCCGCCCACGTGGCCTTCGTCCGCCGCCTCGTCGTGGACAACCTCTCCGGCGAGCGCCTGCGCCGGCTCGGGCAGGACGCCGAGCGCATCCTGCAGCGCATCGACTCGCCTGCTCGTTGACGATTCAAGTCGTCTGTAGGGCGCAGGGCGATCAAGTGTCCTGAAAATTCCCGCCTTCCAGCCTCTTGCGCTCGGCGATGACTTGAAGGTTAAAGTGAATGTGTACCGCAAGCCACCGCAGGGATCGGAAGGATCGAGATGTCCCACGACAACGAGAAGATCATCCGCGCCGCCTACCAGGTCGCCGAGGAGCAGGACGTCGCCGGCTGGGTCGCGGCCTTCACGGAGGACGGCACCTTCACCGACATGTCCATCCCGTTCACGTACCGCGGTGCCGAGGAGCTCGGAAAGACGGTCGAGGTGTACGCCAAGGCCTTCCCCGACATGCACCGCGAGCTGGAGCGGTTCTACGTCACCGGCGACATCGTGATCGTGCAGCTGCGCCTGCAGGGCACCCACCTCGGGCCGCTGGAGACGCCCGCCGGGACGGTTCCGCCCACCGGCAAGCGGATGGACGCGCCGTGCTGCGACGTGTTCGAGCTGGCCGACGGCAGGATCAAGCGCTTCGACTGCTACGCGGAGGGCTCCGTCATCGCCCGCCAGCTCGGCCTCGGCTGAGCCCGCTCGGGGGAACAGGAGCCGGTTCGTGCTTGTTGTCGCTTGAGCCTTCAAGTTCACAGGCTCAGAGTTTAACTTGAAGGCTCAAGTGAAGCAGGAGGGTTCATCATGACCACCGCCACGCCGACGCCGGGCCGCTACGCCATCGACGTCCCCCGCTCCGAGATCACCTTCACCACCAAGCACCTGTTCGGACTGGGCACGGTCCGCGGCAGCTTCCGGCTCCGCGGCGGCACCGTCTCGCTGGCCGAGCCGCTCACCGCGAGCCGGGTGGACGCCGTCGCCGACGCGGGCAGCTTCGACACCGGCAACAAGAACCGCGACCGCCAGGTCCTGTCCAAGGCCCTGCTGGACACCGCCACCTACCCGGACATCCGCTTCACCGCCACCGGGGCCGAACTGGACCAAACCGGCGTCTGGGCCCTGCGGGGCGAGCTGACCGCGCACGGCACCGGCGCGCCCGTCACCTTCACCGTGACCAGCGCCGACGTCGACGGCGACGAGATCGCCGTGGAGGCCACCGCGACCGTCGACCGCTACGCCCACGGCGTCACCGGGCTCAAGGGCGTGGCCGGGCGCCGCCTCCGGCTGACCGCGACCGTCCGGGCCCGCCTGACGGACGCGAACCGCACCGACGGAAGCCCCGCCTAGCCTCGCCCCGCCCGGCCCCGCCCGGCCGAGCCGTACGCAAGGAGTGAACGTCATGACCTCGCTCAAGATCGCCGTGATCCTCGGCAGCACCCGCCCCGGCCGCAATGGGAAGGCCGTCGCCGACTGGGTCGTCGACCGGGCCGGCGCCCGGAGCGGCGCCGAGTACGAGCTCGTCGACCTCGCGGACTGGCCGCTGCCGTTCATGGACGAGCCGATGCCGCCGGCCATGGGCCGGTACCAGGGCGAGCACACCAAGGCGTGGGCGGCCAAGGTCGCGGAGTTCGACGGCTACGTCTTCGTCACCCCCGAGTACAACCACTCCCTCCCGGGCGTGCTGAAGAACGCCATCGACTTCGCCTACGCCGAATGGAATAACAAGGCCGCCGCCATCGTCTCGTACGGCACCGTCGGTGGCATCCGGGCCGCCGAGCACCTGCGCACCGTCGCCAGCGCGGTCCAACTCGCCCATGTGAACCAGCAGCTGGCCTTCTCGCTGTTCACCGACTTCGAGGACCTCTCGCTCTTCAAGCCCGGCGCGCACCACGACGCCGCGGCCACCAAGCTGTTCGAAGAGCTGGAGTCCTGGGCGGCGGCCATGCGGACCGTCCGAAACTGACAGCCGAGTCCGCACGTCCGGACAGGGGAGACGTCATGCCCGAACACACCTCAACCGTCGCGGCCGCCGGCTCGTACGCCCTCGGCCCCCGGCGGGTGCACCGCATCGGATACGGCGCGATGCAGCTGGCCGGCGACAACGTCTTCGGCCCGCCCCGCGACCGCGACGAGGCGGTACGCGTGCTGCGTGCCGCGGTCGCCGGCGGCGTCGACCACCACCGCCCAGTGGTGCCCCTTGCCGGCGTCGATGCCGACCCATATCCGATCGTGAGACGCGCTCAATCCCATCGCTCCGTATCCATCGTGACCAGCACCTCGTGGTCCGTAGAACACTCCGCCGACAGGTCCCTGACCAGCGATGACCGCAGTTCTCAATCAGTGGTCGGAGCGTCCCGAAGGACCGCGCGGCCATTCCTTCGCAGCCACGGACGGCAACCGACCATCAGCCACACCCGGTCCTCCCGGACCGCCTCACATTCCTAGGGACGGACCATGACCCGCACCGTCGCCGACCTCATGCGGCGCAACCTCCTCACCGTCTTCAACGAGCCGGACCCCGTCCGCCGCGCCGCGGCCATCGCCGGGACCTACGCCGAGGACGTGGTCTGGCACGAGCCCGACCGCGTCGTCCGCGGGCGTGCGGCCCTCGCGCGGCGCGCGGCCGAGCTGCGGAAGGAGACGCCGGACTGGGTCTTCGAACCGGACGGTCCCGTCTCCGTGAACGACGACCTCGGCCACCTCGGATTCCGCTTCGGTCCGGCCGGCCGGCCGCCCGTCGTGACCGGGATGGACATCGCCCGCTGCAAGGACGGCGTGATCGTCGAGCTCTACACGTTCGTCGACGGCGCCGGTCCGGAGAGCGTCTGACTCATCCGGACTGGCCACCCGTCCCCGCGCCGGGTTCACGGTCGGCGGCCGGGTCGGCGTCGCGCAGGCTGTTGTCCGGCTCAGGGCGTGGAGGGGCGGGTCTCGGTCCAGTCCACCATCAGGCGGCGCTCGGCGAAGAGCCACGTGCCGTCCTGCTTGACGAACTCGTCCAGGTAGCGGATCGACGCGACCATGATGGTGCGTTCGGCGTCCGCCCCGTACGAAACGTGGTGGGCCAGGCAGTAGCTCTCGCCGGAACCGCGTCGGCCGTCGGTATCGAGGGACACGGTGCTCTGGCCGTTGAAGTGGGTGGTCGCCCGGTAGGTGTTGAGGTTGTCGAAGACCGGGGCGAGGGACCCGCGGCCGTGCAGCTCCTGGGTCGGCTCGGCCGCGGTGGCGTCCATGAAGACCAGGAAGCGGCAGTCCTCCGTGAACAGGGCCAGCTGGCCCTTCGCGTCCCGGCGGTCCGCGCAGTGCGCGTAGGCGTCGACCAGTTCGCGGATGGCGAGCCGGTCGGCGGCCTCCCCGGGCGGGACCGTGGCGTGGGGCGACATGGCGACTCCCCTCGTAAACTATTTGACACCTGTATAAGACATCGGTCGCGGGCCACCCGCAACCGGGCGGAGGGGCCAGGAGGCGAGCGGCGTGAGCACCGTGGACGACAGGACCGACCCGCGCGTCGCCCGGACCACGACCGCCCTGCGGCAGGCCGTCGTCGAGCTCGCCGCGCAGCGCCCCGTGTCCCGGATCACCGTCGCGGAACTGGCCGAACGCGCCGGGATCACCCGGGCGACCTTCTACAACCGCTACGCGACCCCGCTCGATCCGCTCATCGAGGCGCTCCACGCCGATCTGGAGACCGGCCACCGCCTGGAGGAGCGACGTCGGGCCGAGGGGCGGCCCGGTCCCGAACTGCTGCGCCTGGCCACGGCGGAGGTCGCCGACCACGTCGAGCGGTTCGCCGCCGTCTACCGGCACGCCCTGGCCGAACCGGCGGACCGCGGCGTCTACGACGCGCTGGTGCGGCACTTCGCCGACTACGCTCTCGCGTTCCTGGCGCGCGCGGGCGACGCCGCTCTCCCGGACGTCAGCCGGCCGGTCGTGGCGCAGTTCCTGGCGCACGGCTTCGCGGGGGCGATCCGGGCGTGGCTCGCCGACGCATCGGTCTCCAAGCAGGACCTGGTCGACGCGGCGGTGGCCTGTGCCCCGGCGTGGTGGGCGGGGGCCGCGGAGCGGTAGGAGGCACGGCCCCGGCCGGTGCTCCGTCGGAGGCGTCGGGCATGATCTGCGGTCGGATCGTGAGAGTGGGAGGCAGGCCGTGAGCGCCACGGGTGTGTGGGTCGTCGGCACGGTGGACGACGAGCAGGTGCGGGAGCTGCTGCTCACCGCCGTCCGGAGCTCGCCGCCACCCCCGCCGTCGGCGCCCGCCGGTGTGACGACCGAGCTGGCGTGGTGGCGGGGGCTGGCGGGGGAGTCCCTGTTCACCCGGCGGACCGCCGGCGCCGGGGGGTGGGCGGCCACGGAGGACGCCCTCCGGCTCTACCGGTTCTTCGACAGCTGCCTGGACGACTCCGACGCCGTGGAGGCCCTGCGCGACGCCGTCATGGAGCAGTTCCCGGCGAACGAGGGCGAGGGCCTGTTCGCGGCCACGGCCCGGAAGGCCAACCCCTTCTGGGCCCTCGCCTACGCACTCGGCGCCGAGGCGACGCTCCGACTCCCCGGATGGTTCGGCGACTTCCTGCTCGACTCCGCCCAGGTGCGGGCCTGCCTGCCCCGCGCCGAGGAAGCCCTGGCCCTGACCGGCCCCCGGTGCCGGGACGTCATCGAGCGGATCCAGGCCTGGCTGGACGGCCTGGGAGACGATCCCGCCCACGACGCCGACGCCCTCCTCGACGGCCCGCTGCGCGTGCTGCGCCATGCCGCCCGGACGGGGCAGGGCGTCGCCGGGCAGACCCGTTGGTACTGAGGGGCCTGCGCCCACAGGTGGACGAGGAACCGGACTCCCGGGCCGCCGCGGCTCAGAACATCGCGCCGTTGGCGCGCACCGTCTGGCCGGACACCCAGCCCGCCTCGTCGCCGACCAGCCAGCCCACCACCGGGGCTATGTCGTCGGGCCGGCCGAGCCGGCCGCGCGGGCTGTGGTCGGCGGCGGCCGCCATCGACTCCGGGGTCTCGGCGGCCCGGTAGAAGGACGTGTCCACCGGACCGGGGGCCACCGCGTTGACCGTGATGCCGCGCGCGCCCAACTCCTTGGCCGCCGCCAGGACCATGCGCTCGACGGCGGCCTTGCTGCCCGAGTAGAGCCCGTACGGTCCGGTCATCACCGAGGTCAGCGTGGTGGAGAGGACCACGTACCGGCCGTTGTCCGCGAGCGTGCGCGCCGCCGCCCGCAGGCTGTAGAACGCGCTGCGGGTGTTCAGGTCGATCACCCGGTCGAACTCCTCGTCGGTGATCTCGGCCAGCGGCTTCTTGAGGACCATGCCGGGCAGGTGCACCACGATGTCGAGCCGCCCGTGCCGCTCCACCACCCCGGCGAACAGCGCGGTGACGTCGGCGGACACGGCGGCGTCGGAGCGCACCGCCTCCGCGGTGACGTCGTGCTTGCGCAGAGCTGCGACGGTCTGCTCGGCGGCCTGCGCGTCGTTGGCGTAGCTGATCACGACGGTCGCACCGCGCGCCGCCAGCACCTCGGCGCAGGCCGCGCCCTGGTTCCGGCTGCCGCCCACCACGATCGCGACCTTGCCCGCGAGATCGCGAACTCTTGTTTCGGACATGACTGTTCTCCTTGATCCACCCGTGGAGTACAACTGATGGATCATCATATTGCGCTCGTGTCAGGGGTGGGCCCGGTCGCCGGCTGACGTACGCGCCGATCGGCCTGCCGGCCGCCGTCCGCACGGGCATCCTGGACATGCTGTGGCGGCTCGGACTCGTCTTCGCCGCCGTCGACCTGATCGTCGACCGGGCCGGGACGCACTGGCTGGTCGACGTCAACCCGGGCGGTCAGTGGGCGTGGATCGACTGCACCCGCTCCGCCGTCACCACCGCGCTGGCGGATCTGTTGCAGAAGGGCACCGCGTGACCTCCACCACCGAGCCGGGCGCCGACACCCTCCATGGCGCCCTCGTCGACGCGCTCGTCGCGGGCGGCTCCCTGAACGACCCCGCGTGGGAGCGCGCGTTCCGGGATGTGCCCCGGCACGTCTTCGTGCCGTACTTCTACCGGCAGGGGCCGGACGGCCGGCAGGAGCGCGTCTGCCGGGACGACCCCGGGTGGCTGCGGGCCGTGTACGAGGACCGGCCGCTCGTCACGCACCTGATCGACGGGAACGCTGCGTCGTCGTCCACGCAGCCGTCCCTCATGGCCACGATGCTGGAGGCCCTCGGCGAGTTCGGCGACGGCCGGGTGAGGGAGATCGGCACCGGGACCGGCTACAACGCCGCCCTGCTCGCCCACCGCTACGGCTCCGGTCGGGTCGTGACCGTCGACGTCGATCCGGACGTGACGGCCGGGGCCCGGCGCCGGCTCGGCATGACGCGCTACCGGCCGACCGTCGTCACCACGGACGGTGCTGCTGCCGCTGATGGCGCGTTCGGCGGGATCATCGCGACCTGTGGGATCGGCCGTATCCCGGCTGCCTGGTTGTCGGGGCTCGCCGACGGCGGTGTGATCGTGGCTCCGCTCGGGGCGGGTGTCGTACGTGCCGAGAAGACGGGTCCCGGGGAGGCCGGTGGGCGGTTCCTCGCCACCGGCGCGTACTTCACGCCGCTCCGCGCGGCGGGGGACAGCGGGATCATCCGTCGCCCGAGGCTGCCTGGTGGTGATGGCCGGGCGAGCGAGGTCGGGGCCGATGCGGTGGTGGACGAGGACTTCCGCTTCCTGGTCGGCATCGCCCTCGGCCGGCTGGGCTGGACCTACGACCTGGCGGATGCCGGTCGGCCGGTCGGCGCCTGCGTCTGGGCGCCCTGCGGGTCGATCGCCGAGCTCCGGGCCGACGGCAGCGTGCGTGAGAGCGGGCCTCGTCGCCTGTGGTCCGAGCTCGAAGCCGCCCACCGCACGTACGAGGACCACGACCGCCCGGAGCGGGGTCGCTACGGCCTCACCATCGCCGGGGACGATCAGCGGGTCTGGCTCGATGGACTCGACGGCCCGGGCTGGGTGCTCGGTGCCCGGAATGGGTAGCCGATCGGACAAGGCCCCCTGAAGCCCTGAAGCCCTGAAGCCCTGAAGCCCTGGAGCGCCCGATGGTCACGAGGCCCGCGAGCTCGGATGCCTGGTTCTATCCGAGTGAGTTCGACTCCGATCTCAGGGGACCGGATCTCCCGGCCGGGACCCGGGCCGAGGTCCTGGCCTGTGCTTGGGAGTACGTCCGTTGTGTGGTTCCCGAGTTCACCAGCTGGGAGCGGTACGTCGCGCTGGTGCGGATCATCGCCATCGGCATCGTCGCGGAGTTCCACGGGGACGGGATCGACGCGGCGGCCGAGGACCGTGTGCTGGGGTACGACCTGGACGGACTCCTGGAGTCGGTGTTCGGCGGCAGTCCCGCGTGCGAGGCGATGGCCCGCGAGTACCGGACCTTCCTGATCGTCACCACGGAGAAATCGCGCGGTGCCCGTGGCTCGGAGCTCTTCCGCCGGTAGGCGCGCGGTCGGTCGACCCGGGCCGGCGCGGGATCGAGACGTCCGACCAGGTCACCAGGATGCGGCCGATGGGCACCGAGAACACAGGGCTGGAAACGGGCGTCCCGCACGGCACGGCCACCGGCCGTTCCCCTGACGGGAGGTGCTCGTCACATCTCGCCGCGCAGCCGGGCCGCCGTACTGGCGACCAGGTCCGGGAAGCGGTGGACCGGGACGGCCGGTGAGGCGCCGATTCCGAGGGCGCCCTCCGGCACGTAGGCGACGTGGCAGCGCAGGCACAGGTAGGCGGCGCTCCAGGCGGTCGCGAAGGACGGGTACACCACGGAATGTGCCTCGAAGGCCTTCTGCGAGCGCCGGCGGGTCCTTGAGCGCTGGATGATCAGCAACACCGCCGCGAGGACGAACGGGCCGCCCAGGACGGTGAACGCGATCGCCGAGTTCTGCCCGGCGCCCTTGTCGCCGGACGTCAACAACGGCAGCATGGCGAGCGCCCAGGCCGCCGCGACGGCCACGACGATCGCCAGTGCGCACCCGCCGCTCGGCCGGACGAGCCGCGGCGGGGGCGGCGGCGCGATGTGGGACGCCAGCAGACTGCTGGTGGAGCCGGAGCTGTGGACGGTCGAGCTGCCGAAGCTCGGGACCACCCCGACCCCTCGCGCGTACGCGACGCCGGAGGAGTAGCCGGTGCTGGTCCCGGAGTACGTGCTGGTCTGCGACTCGTAGACGCTGGGAACGCTCCGCACCTGGTCGAGCGTCCCGCATTGCGGGCAGTTGATCCGGCTCATGTGTCCCCCCGAGGTCGACCTGACGGCATGACGGCAGACGATCATGGCACAGGCTGCCCGAACGGGCACAACCGTGCGCAACCGTGCGCACGACCGGAGGGTGTGAGGAGCCGGGCGCCGGGATCCGACCGCGATCGGCTGTCGGCTCCGCGGGCCGGCGGGCCAGGGGGCCGCGTGCGTCGAGTGGGGTTTCCTTCGTGTAGCGGTCCGGTCTTGTGGTGATTTGGTGTACGTACGGCCCTGGTGCCGTCTTTGGTGTGGGATCGGCGCAACGCTAACTCCGGATCGACGGAACGTCAGGAGCGCGTCGGGGCACAGTCGGCCGCCCGCGCGGGACGGGCCCGCTGCCCGCCGGGGCCCTACAGGGTTCCCCGGGAGGGCAGGTGGGTGTGCGGGGGCCGGTCGGCCGGAGTTGGCAGTAGGTGCCCGAACGAGCAAGGGTGTCTACCGAGTGTTGACATGGTCACGGGGCGCGGGAGGGGATGGGGCAGGGGGAGATCGCGGAGGTGGGCGGGCCCGTTCCGGCGGAAGGGGCCCGTTGACACGGGTGGGGCGCCGGGTGCACCTTTCCGGTCCGGTTCCCCGGGGGAACGGACGTCGGGATGCACGCCGATTCAGTTTCCCTGCCTGATGTCGCTCAACGTTCCGCTGATGTTGAGGAGTTCGTGGCACGTCGGCGCCTGCTTGCCGGAGGCCGGGGTGCCGGGCGCCTCACAGGTCACGTTCACCGTCACGGCCTGGTCCTCGGGGACCTGGATGGGAGTCACCCAGTGGTAGTCCTGGTTGCGGAAGGTCTCCAGCGCGATGGTGATGATCGTCTGCTTGCCGGCCGTGATGGTCAACTGCCCCTGGTCCCCCTGGAAGTTGCTGGCCACGACGTCGGTGATGTCGAACACCTTGCCATGCGGCACCTGGTAACTGCCGGACGACGAAGCGGTGTTCGCGGTCTGCACGTCGATCGTGGCGGAGCTCTGCTGCCCGCTGCCCGGCACCGCCAGGCCCGGACCGGGGCCGCCGCGGCTGCCGCTGGTCGGCTGCCCGGCTCCCGGCTGGCCGGCGCCGGGCTTCCCCTGGTTGGGGGTGCCGCCGGGGGCCGGGGCTCCCGGCTCCGCGCCGGTGGCCGGGCCGGGGGTGGCGCTCTGCTGCGCGACGGCCTGTTCGGCGGCCTGCTTCGCGGAGCTGCGCACCGCCGGGCGGACGAGGGCGAACCAGGCCAGCAACAGCGCGATCAGTGCCGCCAGGAGGGCGAGCAGCCACTTGGGGAAGATCGGGAGCTGGAGGAACTCACCGCTGAGGACGGGGCGCTGAGCCGCCGTCGGAACCTCGGCGGGGGTGTCGGCCGACTCCTTCCCGGGCGGCTTGACCTCCTCCGGGCCCACCGTGACCTCGAACGGCCAGGACGCCTGCTTGCCGAACCAGATCAGCTTGCGGGCGCGTGCCTGCAGCCGCACCTCCCCGGACTCGCCGGGTTCGAGGCGCAGCTTCTCCGGGGTGACCTTGAACCGCAGGTCCTCACCGGCCTGCCCGGGCGTGAACACCACGCTGCCGGCGGCGTTCCCGAGGTTGCGCACCGACGTCCGGTAGCGCCCGCGCAGCCAGCCGCGGCGGCGGCGCGGGGAGATCGCGGCCTGGAGCTCCTGGAACGGTGTCACGGTGACGGTGGTCTCCGGGACCGTCACCAGCTCGGGGCGCTCCGTCGGCAACACCCGGATCCCGAGCGGGAATTCACCGGCGCGCGCGGCGGGCGACCGTGGCGGGGCGAGGCGCACCGTCACCGTCGTGGACGTCCCGGGGTAGAGGGAGACGCGGGCCGGCTCGACCGTCGTCCAGGCGGCGCAGTCGCCGACGACCTCCAGCGAGTACGCCTCGACGATGTCGAGACCGTTGCGCACGGTCAGCGTCGTGGTGGCCACGCCACCGGGCGCCACCGTCAGTGTGGGCAGGCCGAGTTCGGCGGATGTGGTCATAGCGTGACGGTAGGACCGTCGGCCCGTCCGCGGAGAGGGCCGTGCGGGCAAGCCGCGGGCCGCACCCCTTGCCCCGCGCGGACAGGCCGCCCTCGTCACGGGCGAACGACGCACCCCCGTCCGGTGCCGCCGCGCAGCAGCGCGCGAGCCGGGCACCCCCACTCAGGCTTACGGCCGGTCCCGCCCTGCGGCGGACGGCCGTCACACCGCAGGTCCACTGCAGAATGGAGTGTTCGATGACGTCGACGTCGACCGATACGTCCCGCGAGGAGGCCGTCACCACCCGGCGGACCCAGGTGGCGCCACGGTCCGGCAACGCCCGTCCCTCCGACGCGGCGCGCGTCCCCGTCCAGCCGGTGCGCGGCGCGGCGGGCCGACCGTCCGGCGCGGCGGGCCAGGTGCCGGGCAGGCCGGGCCAGGTGCGCGTGGCCGTGTACGCGGAGGACCTCATCCTGCAGACCGGCGTGGTCCAGCAACTGCGCCAGCGGCCGGAAGTGGAGCTGCTGAGCGAGGCGGACGCGGGGAAGGCGGACGTCTCCCTGCTGGTGGTGGACGCCCTGACCGATGTGGTGGCCGAGCGGCTGCGCCGGCTGCGGCTCGCCACCTCGGGCCGAATAGGCCTGGTGGTGGGCCATTTCGAGGCGGGCGGGCTGCAGACGATCGTCGAGTACGGGGTCGCCGCGGTGCTGCGGCGCTCGGAGGCGGACCAGGACCGGCTGGTGCACCTCATCACCGCCCTCGCCAACGGTGAGGGCGTGATGCCCGGGGACCTGCTCGGCGAACTGCTCGACCGGATCGGGGTGCTCCAGCGCACGATGCTCGACGGGCGCGGGCTGACCCTGTCGACGCTGACGGCCCGGGAGGTGGAGATGCTGCGGCTGGTGGCGGAGGGCTTCGACACGAGCGAGATCGCCGCCAAGACCTCCTACTCCGAACGCACCGTCAAGAACGTGCTGCACGAGATCATCACGCGGCTGGGCCTGCGCAACC
Source organism: Kitasatospora sp. NPDC059722 (assembly GCF_042733235.1). Lineage (NCBI taxonomy): Bacteria > Bacillati > Actinomycetota > Actinomycetes > Kitasatosporales > Streptomycetaceae > Kitasatospora > Kitasatospora sp. NPDC059722. The sequence continues at coordinate 3,781 of NZ_JBHWGD010000121.1, read as the reverse complement.
GGGCGCACGCGGTCGGGTTCGCGATGCGGCGCGGGCTGATCTGAGGGGCGGTGCACCGGGGCCCGCCTTCGAACCCCCGTCGGCGGGCGGGCCCCGGGACCGCCGCGTCCTGCCCTCCGGGGACAGCGGCCGCTACCCCCGGATCGGGTGCCCGGGCCCTGTTCCCGGGCGCGCGGGCCGGTGAGACTGCCGGGGAGACCGCCCCTGCAACCTGTGAGGTCGAGCGTGACCGGCGCCACCGGCACTCCCCGCTCCAACCGGCGGCCGGCCCGGGCCGCCGTCGCCGTCCTGCTCGCGCTGGCGGCGGCCGTGCTGACCCTGGGTTCCGCCCCCGGTGGGTCGGGCGGCCGGGCCGCCCCGGCCGTGACGGCCGACGCGCCCGGTGGTCGGATCGTCTTCGCCGGCACGAACCACCGCGGCCTCGGCCGGGTGACCGGCACGGCGGACAGCACGCCGCTGTTCGGTCCGGGCCCGGTCCACTTCGACCAGGACCCCTCGGCCCGCGGCGGCGAGCTGGTCTTCACGAGCCTGCGCGACGGCCCGCTGCCACAGGTGTACCTGCGCGACGCGGCCGGCGCGGTGCACCGGCTGACCACCGGCATGGACACCGCCCACCCCGCGCTCGCGCCGGACGGCAAGGCCGTCGTCTTCGAGGCGCTGGAGCCCACCGGGACGGGCAGCACGTCCCAGCACGTCCTGTGGGTGGTGAACCGGGACGGCGGCGGCCTGCGGCGGCTGACCGACGGCGCGGCGGACGAGACGCACCCGACGGTCTCGCCGGACGGCACGTGGGTCGCGTACGCGTGCACCGGCGACCCGGCGCACACCCAGATCTACCTGCGGCCGTTCGCCGGCGGGCCCCCGACCAGGATCACCAACGTGACCAGCGGGAACGCCGTCGACCCGACCTGGAACCCGCTCGACGACAACGAGCACCGCAACCAGATCGTCTACACCTGGGACCAGGGCGAGAAGGGCCGGACGCTCATCCTCACCTCGCCCACCGGCGGGGAGAAGGCCTTCTTCCCCGGCACCGGCTCGACCTGGAAGACCGGCTCCGCCTCCTGGCTGGCCGACGGCACCGGCGTCCTCTTCCTCAGCCCCGACGTGGCCACCCCCAAACCCCCGGCGGATCCGCCGCAGTCGCCGGTCGTGAACCTCTACCGCGCGCCGACCTGTGACTGCACCGCGCCCCAACTGCTCTACAGCACCGACCGGTTGATCGCCACGCCGACCTGGCTCGGCACCCAGGCCCAGGGCGGCCCGGTGGTGGAGCAGACCAGCGCGTCCGCCTCCAACGTCGCCGACGTCCAGGACGTCCTCCCCGACGGCGCCGACCCGCGCGACCTCGGCATCAGCGTGCTGAGGGAGGACCCGGCCGCCGACACCAACACCAGCACCGACCCGGCGGCCGACCCGCTCTTCCACCCCCGCCCCGGGTACGACCCCTGGTTCGAGCGGCAGGCCTACACGCCCGACGGCCGCCAGATCGTGGTGACCCGCTACGAGGACTCCCCGGCCGGCCGGATCGAACGGATCTGGCTCGCCGACGCCGACGGCTCGAACCCGCACCCGATGAACCTGGCCGGGCGCCGCCCCGACGACCGCGACACCGACCCGTCGCTCTCGCCGGACGGCAAGCTGATCGTGTTCAGCCGCAGCGCCCCGGGCGGTGGCCAGACGCCCGCGCGGCCGGGCCGGATCCTGATCGCGGACGTGTCCACGGGCGCCGTCGTGGGCACCGTCGAGCCGCTGGCCGGACAACAGGGGGCCTCGGACGGCGAGCCCTTCTGGTCCCCCGACGGCAAGCTGATCGCCTTCTCCAGGACGGCCGTGGTCAACGGCAACGCGGGCAACCTGCACGTCTGGACCGTGCCCGCCGGCGACCTCACCCGCCAGACCGACCTCAGCAAGGCGATCTGCCCGGGCACCTGCAACGTCATCGACGACAGCCCCGTGTTCTCGCCCGACGGCCGCCGCATCGCCTTCAACCGCAAGGCGGGCGACGGCGGGAACAACCGGCAGGACGGCGTGCTGATCACCTCGCCCACCGGCGCCGACTGCACGGTCGTCCTGCCCGCCGGGCTCCGCGACGACAAGGGCGCCTGCACCCGCACGCTGCCCGACACCTCGGCCACCGGGCCGTACCAGCCCCGCGACGTCGCCTGGACGGCGAACGGCGCGCAGCTGGTGCTCACCTCGCGCCGGGCCCTGCCGCCCGACTCGCCCGAGGGGCTCGGCGTCTACGACTTCGCCGCCGGCACGCTCACCCCGCTCGACCGCCGGCAGCCGGGACGCCAGAAGGAGCCGTCCGTCCAGCAGTCCGTCGACCTCGCGCTGAAGGCGCCCGCCCGGACCCCCGACGTCCCCGTCGGCACCGCCACGGACGTGCCCGTCACCATCACCAACAAGGGCCCCGCGCCCTCGCCCGGCACCGCCCTCACGGTCTCGGTGCCGACCGGCGCCCGGCTCGGCGGGCTGAAGACCCCGGTCGGGACGTGCGACGCCGGCGCGCTGCGCTGCGACCTCGGCACCCTGGCGCCGGGCGCGGAGGTCCGGGTGACGGCCACGCTGATCGGCACCCGCAGCGGGCCGCAGCCGTTCGGCTGGAGCGTCACCGGGACGGTCGTCGACCCGAATCCGGAGGACGACTTCGCCGAGACGGTCCTGCCAGTGCAGGACGCACCGAGCCCGTCGCCGACGCCTTCGCCGACGCCGACGCCTTCGCCCACGCCGACGCCTTCGCCCACGGCAACGCCGAGCCCGACGCCCACGTCGCCGGCTCCCGCGCCACCGCCCGGCTCGACCGACCCGCACGGGCAGCCGGGCCCCCAGCCCGCAGCCGGCCCCGGCGTGGCCATCGCGGCCCAGCCCGACCCCGGCTACGTCGGCGGCCACGTCACCGTCACCTACACCGTGCGCAACGCTGGCCAGGCCCTCGCCACCGGGCTGCGCCTGTCCCTCGGGTTGCCCCCGGGGGTGCCCGCCGAGGCGCTGCCCCCGGGCTGCCGGGCCGGGACGTGTGCGCTCGCCGACCTGCGGCCCGGCCGCAGCCAGGTGGTCCGCGTGGTGCTGTCCCCGGTAGCGGCGCTCGACACCACCATCACCGCCGAACTCACCACCACCGGCACCGACGCCGAACCGGGACCGCACCGGGCGAGCACCCCGCTGCGCATCCTGCAGCCCCGCATCGTCGCGGTGCCGCCGATCGGCAAGCCCGGCTTCGTCACGTCCGTCCGCGGCGTGGACTTCCCGCCCGGCGCGCCGGTGCGGTTCACCTGGCAGCCCGGCATCACCGCCTCGGCGGCGCCCACCTACCCGCGGGCGGACGGGACGTTCGCCGGGCAGCTGCTGATCCTCGCCAAGGACGAGACGGGTCCGCGGACCATCACCGCCGACGGTCCCGGGTTCTCGCCGGTGACCTGCCCGTTCCTCGTCGTGGAGGGCAGTATCGGCCCGCCGGGGGAGGTGGAGCGGCGGTGATCGGCGTGGTCGGCGTGGTCGGCGTGGTCGGCGGCGAGGCCGGGAGGGGCCGCGAGGACGTGACGGGTGACCGGAACGGTCGGTCGGGGGAGGCGGTGCGGCGGTGATCCACGAGGTCGACGAGGCGTTGCGCCTGCTGCTCGCCGAGGCCGGTCTGCCGGAGCGCGGCGTCGAGGTGGTGTTCGACGCGCCCACGCGGGACATGGCGGCCCGGCGGGTCGCGCCGACGGTCGACGTGTTCCTCTACGGGATGCGCGAGGACACGGCCCGCCGGCAGGCCGGCGCCGTCGCCGAGTAC
>NZ_JBHWGD010000120.1:11926-17048 GCF_042733235.1 Kitasatospora sp. NPDC059722 | reverse complement strand
TCGCCGTCAACTCCGCCCACCAGTACGTGCAGTGCGAGTCGAAGGGCAACAAGGGCACCAGCATGTCCACCCCTCCGACGTTCATCAACGACCGCCTGTGGGGCACCGGCCACCTGATCGAGTTCTTCGACGCCGTCAGCTCGCCGGCCGGCACCGGACAGATCCTCTCGCTGGGCGCCGGGCACTACGAGCCCGGCGTCGCCAAGGTCACCATCAGCTACGGCGACGACCCGACCCAGTACCCGGCCGTCATGGCAGACGGCGCGTTCGTCTACAGCGCGGCCATCTCCACCGAGCTCACCCGCGACTCCTTCCCCCCGTTCCCCTACGTCCACGCCTACAACGCGGACGGCAAGGAGATCTACAACCAGAAGACCCAGCCCACGGTCAAGGGCACCCGCCCGTAGCCCGCCCGTAGCCCGCCCGTAGCCCGCCCGTAGCCCGTCAGTAGCCATCACCTCACACCGGCCCGGATCGGGGCGGGCAACCGGTTGACGGCGTGGCGAGCCGTCATCTCGATCTGATGACGTTCGGATCACCGTGCAGCGGCGCTCCGGGGCGGCGTCGGGGCCCTGGCTACTCTGAGTGACAGTCTGGTCGGTGTGACAGCTAGATCGTTTGAACTCGGATCATTTTCTGATGGAGCGTCGGCGAATCGTTGCACGTCAGAGCGCTTCTTTATGTGGTTCTGACAGGGCGCCGGAGGATCTAGGTTCTTCCAGCATCCCGGGTGATCAATCCGGTGGAGCGCACCGACCGAGGTGCGCTCCATTCGACGCGAATCCCCTTTTAGAACAATGGCGCAAGGACAGCTCGATGAACACAGTGAAGACCTTCTGGGGACAGGTCACCTTCGCGCGCCCGGGGAACTCGTGGACCGCCCTGGTGGCCAACCTGGTCTTCTGGCTGCTGCTCTACGCGGCCGATCTGGTCGCGGTGTTCGGCGGGTACACGAGCAACTGGCATGCCGTGACCGGCCTGCTGGTTTTCCTCCTCCCCATCTTGCACGGTTTCGCCGTAGTCGGCCGCAAGCGCAGGATTCGCGCGCGGAATTGAACGGGGCGGGCGAATTCAATGCTCGCCACCGGGGCGCGGTTACCTGACGGCCCGCCGCCCCGCACGGCGCTCCGGGCGGTCGGCGGCGGCGCGGGTCCGGTGAGGGCCCGCTGCGCGAAGCCGGGATGTCGGACCTCCCTGTGATGATCAGGCCCATGGAACTCCTCACCGTCCTCGCCGGGCTCGACGCCCACCCCTGGGTCACCGTCAACCACGCCTACGGCTCCGCCGAGGACCTGCCCGAGCTGCTGCGCGCCTTCGCCGAGGGCGGTGAGGACGCCGAGGAGGCCCTGGACGAGCTGTACGGCTCGATCGTGCACCAGGGCACCGTGTACGCGGCCAGCGCCGACGCCGCCCCGTACCTCGCCCGGATCGCTGCCTCCGGCCGGCAGACCGTCGACGCGCTCCGGCTGCTCGGCTGCCTCGCCGCGAGCGAGGACGAGCACGACGTCGAGCCGGGCGCCGTCCGGGCCGCCGTCACCGCCCAACTGCCGCTGCTCGTACCGCTGCTGGCCGACGAGGACGCCGCCGTCCGGCAGGCGGCCGGCTGGACGGCCGGCCACACCCGGGATGCCGGCACCGCCCTGCCCGCCGTCCGGGCCCGCCTCGCCGCCGAGACCGAGCCCGCCGTCCGGGCCGAACTCCTCACCGCCTACGGCCGGCTGGACCTCGCGGGCGCCGTCGCCGAGGCCCGCGCCCTGCTCGGCCCGCACACGCCCGCGCCGCTGCGCCTGGCCGCCGTGTTCACCGCGCTGGACGCCCGGGAGCCGTGGCTCGCCGCGCACCACGACGCCGTCCTCGGCCTGCTGCCCGCGCGCGAGACGGCCAGGTCCGGCCACGCGGACGAGCACCGGGAGCCGTTGCGCAGGATCGTCGGGACCCTGCTGGAACGCGACACGGATGCCGACCGCGAGAGCGCCCTCGCGCTGCTCGACGCCGCCCTGCGCGACGAACGCCCCGAGGTGAGGGCCGAGGCCCTGTGGGCGGCCGACCGCGCCTGCACCCTGTCCCGCAGCGCCCCGCAGCGGCTGATCCCCGCGATCGCCCCGCTCGCTGCCGACTGGGCGGCCGCCCAGCTGCTGGGCAAGCTCGGCCCGGCCGCCGCCGAGGCCGCGCCCGTCCTCGCCGAGCTCGCCGCGCAGCCGGACGACGAGGCGGCCGACCAGGCCCTCGCCGCGCTCGTCCTGGTGGCGCCCCGGGCCGCTGCCCCGCTGCTGGCCCGGGCCCTGGGCCGGCGCCCGCGCGCCATGCAGTGCGCCACGGGCTCCCACGCCCCGGCCCGCGGGCCCTTCCCGTTTGACGCGGAGCTGTTCGCCGCGGTCCGCGCCCGCCTGGCCGCCAAGGCAGCGGAGCGTCCCGAGGGGTGCGAGGACTGCGGTTGCTCGACGACCGAGGACCACAACGACACCGCCGGGCTGGTCCACCTGCTGCGGCAGTGGGGCCCGCAGGCCGTCGAGGCGCTGCCCGAACTGTGTGCCGTGCTGCCGCGGTTCCAGTACGCCGCCACCGCGATCACCGCCGTCGCCGCCGACAGCGGACCGGCACAGCGTGAGCAGGCCGCCACCGCCCTGCGGGCCGGCGCAGGCAAGCTGTTCGTGGCGCGGGCGCTGCACGAGCTGACCGGCGACACCGGACCGCTGTTCGCCGCCGCCGAGGCGGCGCTCGCCACCGGTGCGCGCGGCGCCGCCGAGGGCGCCCTGGCCGTGGCCGACCTCGGCCCGGCGGCCGCCCGCCTCGCCCCGGCCCTGCGGACGGCGCTCGGCCGCACCACCGACCGCGACACCACGCCGGACGTGGACACCGACCTCGCGCTGGCGCTCGCCCTGTGGCGGATCACCGGGGAGGCCGCCGAGGTCCTCCCGGTGCTGGCCTCGGTGTTCGACAACAGCGAGGGCCGGCGCTGGTTCCACCGGACGGCCGCCCGCGCCGCCCGCGAGATCGCCGTGCTCGGCCCGGCCGGGCGCCCGCTGACCGCCCGGCTCGAAGCCCTCCTCGACGACCCGGCCCAGGCCCCCTCGGCCGTCCTGGGGCTCCTCGCCGTCGCCGACCCGGCCGGCCTCGACCGCGCCAGGCTCGCCGAGGCGGCGCTGCACGCGGCCGAGACCCGCGCCGACCTCAAGGGCGCCTGCGACGCCCTGCGAGCGCTCGGCACCGCCGCCCTGACGCCGCAGCAACACGAACGCCTGACCGCGCTCGCCACCGGGGACCGCCGCCTGGTCGTCTCCGGGTTCGACCACGCGATGATCCGTGAGGACGAACAGCTCCGCGCCGCACTGGTGTCCATTTTCGACCGGGCCGGTTGAGGCTCCGGCGTGTCGTGTGGGGTGGCGTCACTCCCGGTGGTGGAAAACGGGGTGTGCGGAGACTCGCCAACCGCCCAGAATGACGAATGCTCATCGACCACTGGCCCCTGCTCGGACTGCGGTTGACCACGCCTCGTCTGGAACTCCGCCTGCCCTCGGGCGAGGAACTCTCCGAGCTGGCCGACCTCGCGGCGGAAGGCGTCCACGATCCGGGCCGCATGCCCTTCTCCGTCCCCTGGACGGATCTGCCTCCCCGGGAACGAGCTCGCTCGGTCGTTCAGTACCACTGGCTCCGGCTCGGCAACTGGACCCCGGACGACTGGGCGCTGAACCTCGCCGTCTTCGAGCACGGACGGATCGTCGGTCTGCAGACGATCGCCGCCCGTGACTTCGCGACCCTGCGTGAGGTCGACACCGGCTCCTGGCTCGGCCTTCGACACCAAGGACGGGGCGTCGGCACCGAAATGCGCGCAGCCGTCCTTCACCTGGCGTTCGCAGGGCTGGAAGCGGCGGAGGCGACCTCCGGCGCCTTCGCGGACAACCCGTCATCGTTCCGGGTTTTCCGGCAAGCTCGGCTACGAGCCGGACGGCATCGAGCACCTCACCGTCCGCGGCCGGGTCACCGTCCTGCGCCGACTGCGGCTGTCCCGCGCGCGGTGGGAGGGGCACCGGCGAACCGGCGTCTCGATCGACGGACTCGGCCCGTGTCTGCCCCTGCTCGGCCTGACGGACGAGACCAGCCGTTGACCGGCCGCTACGCCTGGAGATACTCCTGAAGCGCCGATACGGCCGCCGCCACGGCCTCATCGGCGCTGGTCGTTTCGAGCAGTATCCGGCCGCCTGCGTCCATGGGGAGGAGGAGCGCGGGTCTGGGTGCCACGGCAGACGCGTTGTTCCAACGGCACGGCTGTCGAGGGGCAGATGGCCCCACCGGTTCAGGAGACGAAGCCGATGACGCCGAAGCCGGGGTGGGCCTGGGCGTGGCGGAGCCAGGAGATGACGTCGAAGACGGCGTCGACGACCTCGGGATCGAGCGGCGGGGCGTGGTCGTCGCGCTTGGTCTGCTCGAACTGCTCCAGTGCTTCGAGGCAGCGCTCGTGCGTCCATTCACCGCAGCCGGGCAGGTAGGAGCACGGGATGCCGTCGGGCATGCCGGAGGAGTGGCCGAACTCGGCGACGGAGACCGCGGTGATCCGCAGCGCTTGGAGCCCTTCGTCGACGACCTCCAGCCAGGATCCCCGGAACGGGCAGAAGTTGGAGTTGTCGAGGAAACTCCCGGCCAGGGAGACCAGGCGCTTGTAGGCGTAGCCGTACTGGAAGGCGTGGTCCGGGTTGTCGGAGTAGGGGCCGTCGTGCACCACGGCGTGCAGCGCCTCGTAGGCGGTGGGGGCGCCTTCCTCGATCTGGGAGGAGAACCAGGCGTCGTCCGCGGCCAGGGTCTTGCCGAACTCGTCGCGGATGACCTGGAGCAGCTGTTCGTCTCCGGAGCCGACGAAACCGCGCGCGGCCGTGGGGTCGATCAGGTAGGCGCTGAGGGAGGAACTCATGTGATCACGTTATGGCGCGGGACCGACAGTCCGCCCCGCGCGTTGTACCGACGGCGAGGTTGGTCGGGCTGATGCTCCGGTCGGCGGGAGTGCCCGGGGGTAGGGGGGGGGGGTCGCCCCCCCCAACACCGGGGTGGGGGAGCGGCACGGGGTCCGGCAGAGATTCCTGGCGGCGGGGGGTTTCCAGGAGGGGGTCGACGGGCGGGACGGGGGCGC
>NZ_JBHWGD010000120.1:6400-11916 GCF_042733235.1 Kitasatospora sp. NPDC059722 | reverse complement strand
GTGAGGTGGTGCGCGCGCGGGGGGGCGCGGGGGGCGCGCGCGGGGGGGGGGGGGGGCCCGCCCCCCCCCCCCCCCCCGGGGGTGGCGGTCAGGTCCGGGTGGCCGCCAGTCTGGCGTGGCGGCGGGCGGTGGCCTCGGTCGGGTCGAGGGCCGGGACGGCGGCCAGCAGGGATTTGGTGTACTCGTGCTGCGGGGATTCGTACACCGCCGTCGCGTCGCCCTGTTCCACGATCCGGCCGGCCCGCATCACCGCGACCCGGTCGCTCACCTGCCGGACCACGGCGAGGTCATGGGCGATGAAGACCAGGGCGAGGCCGAGGTCCCGCTGCAACTCGCCGAGCAGCCGGACCACTTGGGCCTGTGTGGTGACGTCCAGCGCGGAGACCGGTTCGTCGCAGACGAGCAGGCGCGGCCGGGGTGCCAGGGCCCGGGCGATGCCGACGCGCTGGCGCTGGCCGCCGCTGAACTCGTGCGGGTAGCGGTGGTACCAGTCGGCGTCGAGGCCCACGCGTTCGAGGTTCGTCGCGCTCGCCGGTGATGCGCAGCGGGTCGGCGACGGACTCGCCGATGGTGCGGCGCGGGTTGAGGGAGGACACCGGGTCCTGGAAGACCATCTGCAGTTCCTGCCGGAGCGGGCGCAGGTCCTTGTCGCCGAGCGTCCCGATGTCCCGGCCGCGGTAGTGGAGCCGGCCGCCCGTCGGGTCCAGGAGGCGGACGAGCATCCTGCCGAGGGTGGTCTTCCCGGAGCCGGACTCGCCGACGACGCCCAGCGTCTCGCCGGCCCGCACGGTGAGCGAGACGCCGTCCACGGCGACCACGGGGGCGGCGCGCCGTCCGAGGGGGCCGCGGGTGGCGAACTCCTTGCGGAGGCCGGTGGCTTCGAGCAGGACCTCGCCCCCGGATGCGGCCGCCGGGCCGGGCGCCTCGGCGGCGTCGACCCGGGGCACCGCCGACAGCAGCGCGCGGGTGTACGGCTCGCGCGGAGCGCCGAGCACCTCGGTGACCGGGCCGTGTTCCACCGCCCGGCCCTCCTTCATCACGAGCACCCGGTCGACGCTCCCGGCGACGACGCCCAGGTCGTGGGTCACCAGGACCAGCCCGGCCCCGGTCTCGGTGCGCAACTCGTGCAGCAGGTCGAGGACCTGGGCCTGGACGGTGACGTCCAGCGCGGTCGTCGGCTCGTCGGCGACCAGCAGGCGCGGCTCGCAGGCGAGGGCCATCGCGATCAGCACCCGCTGGCGCATGCCGCCGCTGAACTCGTGCGGGCGCGAGCGCGAGCGGCGCGCCGCGTCGGCGATGCCGACCCGGTCGAGCACCTCGACGGCCCGGGCCCGGGCGTCCCGGCGCGAGACGTCCCGGTGCACCCGCACGACCTCGGCGATCTGGTCCCCGACGGCGTGGTACGGGTCGAGCGCGGAGAGCGGGTCCTGGAACACCATGGCCGCCAACCCGCCGCGCAGGAGGCGGAGTTCGTCGCGCCCGGCGGTGACGGCGTCGACGCCCGCGACCCGGACCGAGCCGCCGGTGCGGGCGCCCGTCCCGTGGTGCAGGCCGAGCAGGGCGTGGGCGACGGTGCTCTTGCCGGAGCCGGACTCGCCGACGATGCCGAGCGCCTGCCCGGCCGCCAGGGTGAAGCCCACGCCGTCGACGGCGCGGACGCGGCCGTCGCCGACCGGGAAGTCGACGACCAGGTCCCGGACGTTCACCAGCGGTTCGGCGCTCACGCCAGGACCACCCTTCGGTCGGCCACCGCGTAGAGCACGTCCGCGACGACGTTGGCGAGGACGACGGCGAACCCGGTGACGAGGGTGAGGCCGACGACGGTGGGCAGGTCGATCAGGCTCACCGAGCCGACGAGCAGCTTGCCGAGGCCCGGGAGGCCGAACAGCGACTCGGTCAGCACGGCGGACCCGAACATCGTCCCGAGGTCCAGGGCGGTGAGCGCGATCACCGGGGTGAGCGCGCCGCGCAGCGCGTGCCTGGTCACCAGGTGCCGTTCGCTGACGCCGTACGCCCGGAAGGTCCGGATGTGGTCCTCCGCGAGGGTCTCCAGCATGGACGCGCGCGTCAGCCGGGCGTACTTGGCGGACTCGATGAGCGCGAGCGAGATCCAGGGCAGGAGCAGGCCCCAGAACCACTGCTGCGGGTCCTCGGTGAGCGGCACGTAGCTCGGGAACGGCAGCCACTGGAGCTGGGCGCAGAGGACGATGAGCAGCACCAGTCCGATGACGAACACCGGGACGGCGGTGCCGGCCAGGGTCAGTGCGGTGAGCAGGCGCTCGGTCGGCCCGCCCCGGCGCAGCGCGGAGAGCAGCCCGGTGCCGACGCCGAGGACCAGCCAGAGCACCATCGCGCCGAGGGCCAGCGAGGCCGTCACCGGGAGCCGGGCGGCGATCATGTCGGTGACCTGCTCGCCGCTGCGGTAGGAGACGCCCAGGCAGGGCGCCGGGCAGTGCAGCGGGCCCGTGCCGGCGCTGAAGTCGCGCCCGGCGACGACACCCTGGAGGAAGTGGGCGTACTGCAGGTACACGGGAGCGTCGAGGCCCAGCCGTTCGCGCACCTGGTGGACCTGGGCGGGGCTGCACTTCTCGCCGCAGGCCAGCTGGGCGGGGTCGCCGGGGGCGATGTAGAACACCGCGTAGACGATCAGGGAGAGGACGAGCAGGACGCCGATCATGCCGACGGCCCTGCGGAGCAGGAAGCGGGTCATGCGGCGGCCACCACCGTCTTCGGGGCGGCCGGGGGGCCGGCCCGCCGCCGGGGTGACCCGGGGGGGGCGGCGCGTGGGGGGGGGCGGGGCGGCCCGCGGGGGGGGGGGGGGCGCGGCCGCGCCCACCGGGGGGGGCCCCCTGGGTTTGGGGGGGGGCGGGGGCCCCGCCCCGCAGCCGGGAGGCCGCGCGGGGGTCGAGCGCGGTGCGGACGCCGTCGCCGACCACGGTGAAGGCGAGCACGGTGGTGAACAGCACCGCGGACGGGAGCAGTACGTACATCGGGTCCGCGCGGAACCAGGTGGTGGCGCCGGAGAGCATCTGGCCCCAAGACGAGGTGGGCGGCTTGACACCCACGCCGAGGAAGGAGAGCCCGGCCTCGGAGACCACGTTGGACGGCAGCAGGACGGCCGCGTAGGTGATGACCGGCGCGGCCAGGGCCGGCAGCAGCTCCCGGCGGGCGATCCGCCACCGGGAGGCGCCGGCCAGCCGCGCCGCGGCGACGTGGTCGAGCTGCCGGAGGCTCAGCGTCTGCGCCCGGACCAGCCGGGCGGTGCCGGCCCAGCCCAGCAGCCCGATGACGAGCGTGAGCAGGACCGGGCGGGGGAAGCCGGAGGGGACGACGGCCATCAGGGAGATGGCGAAGACCAGCGAGGGCAGGGCGAGCATCACCTCGGAGGTGTTGCCGATCAGCTGGTCGAGCAGGCGGTTGCCGAGGCCGGCGGCGAGGCCGAGCAGGACGCCGGTCGCGACCTGGACGAGCGTGGCGCCGACGGCGACGAGCAGCGAGATGCGGGCGCCGTACACGAGCCGGGCGAACACGTCCCGCCCGGTGCCCGGTTCGACGCCGAGCCAGTGCTCGGCGGTGATGCCGCCGAACGAGCCGGTGGGCACGCCGCCGGCCGCGGAGTCGAGCAGGCCGTCGTGGTAACTCGTGGGGTCCTGGCCCTCGATCGCGGCGAGCAGCGGTGCCGCCGCCGCGGTCAGGGCGAGCAGGAGGATGACGAGGCCGCCGGCGAGGACGGCGCGCCGCGCGAGCAGCCGCCGCCACACCGGCCGTCCCCCGGCAGCGGGATTCCGTGGAGCCATGGTGGTCCGATTTCCGTCCGATCCGATCCGTTCCGTCCGGTCCTGTCCGCTACTTGACCGCGACCTGGGAGATGTCGAGCACGCCGGTCCAGTCGCTGATGACGATGTTGCGCACGTCCTTGCCGGACAGCCGCTTGTAGACGGGGTGGAACAGCGGGACGGTGAGGGCCTGTTCGCCGAGCCGCTTGTCGAGGGCGCCCCACAGCTTGGCGGCCTCGGCGTGGTCGGTGATCTTGTTGATCCGGTCGATCTCCTCGTTCACCGAAGGATCGTCCAGCTGCGCGGAGTTGAAGTTGTAGCCGTCGGTGACGATCTGCCGGCCGTCGAAGACCGGTGCGAGGAACGGGCCGCCGGAGGGCCAGTCGGCGCCCCAGCCGGAGAGGAACAGGCCGGGCTCGGTGGCGACGGTGTGGATCGTCTTGGAGTACCGGCTGGACTCCAGGGCGTCCAGCCGGACGGTGATCCCGGCCGCCTTCAGGCCGTCCTGGACGGCGGCGGCCAGGTCCGGGCCGTAGCCCCGGCCGGTGGCGGTGGAGTGGGTGAGCGTGATGGTCAGGCCGTCGGGGTAACCGGCCTCCTTCAGCAGTTCCCTGGCCTTCTGCGGGTTGCCGGTGGGGCCGGCCGGGAACGGGTCGTAGGGCGTGTACCCGAAGGTCTCCTGGGCGGGCAGGTAGGTGGTCGCGGCCTCGGCGAGCGAGGAGCCGCCGGCGGCGTTGACGACCGAGGTGCGGTTGAGCGCGTAGGCGACGGCCTGGCGGACCTTCGGGTCGTCGAAGGGCTTCACCTTGGGGTTGAAGGCGAGGTAGTCGACGTAGCCGAAGTGGCCGGTGCCGACCCGGGCGGCGAGGGCCTTGTCGTCCTTCACCTGCGCGAGTTCGGAGGGGCCGAGGTTGGTGTCGGTGGTGACGGCGGCCGCGTCGGCGCCGGTGCCCGCGGAGAGCCGCTGGTTGATCACCGCGGGGTCGAGCCCGGACTGCACGTCGATGGTGTCCGGGTACGCCTTGCGCTGGTCGTCCGTCGCCGCGGACCAGTGGGGGTTCCGCGCGAGGACGAGGTGCGTCCCGTCGTTCTCGTTCTTGACGACCTGGTAGGGGCCGGACGAGACGGGGTGGTCCTGGTACTTCGTCCCGGTGTCCTTGGCCTTCGGCACGGGCGCGAACTGGGTCTGGGTGGCCAGGTACGGGAAGTCGCCCTCGGGCTTGTTCAGGCGGAAGACGATGGTCCTGTCGTCGGGGGTCTGGACGGCGTCCAGGCCGCGGCCGTCCTTGTACGGGCCCTGGTAGTCCGCCGCGCCGACCAGCCAGTCCCTCAAGTACGGCGCCCCGCCCGAGAGTTCAGGGGCGAACGACCTCTCGATGCCGTACTTGATGTCGGCGGTGGTGATCGGCGAGCCGTCCTCGTACGTGAGGCCGTCCTTGAGGTGGTACGTCCACACCGCCGCGCCCTCCGACGGGGTGCCGGTGTCGGTGGCGAGGTCCGGGACCACCTTCGTGCCGGCCGCGCCGTCGGCCCGGTTGCGGGTGGTGAGGGTGCGGAAGACCAGCGAGGGCACGTTGCCGCCGCCGGAGGTGTAGAGCCGCGCGGGGTCGAACTGGTCCTCCGGGTTCTGGTTGAGGACGGTGAGGGTGCCGCCCTGCCGCGGCGCGGCGTCCTTGCCGGTGCTCCCACCGCCGTCGGCCTTCGGGCCGCACGCCGCCAGTCCGGCGACCAGGGCGACGG
>NZ_JBHWGD010000120.1:0-6390 GCF_042733235.1 Kitasatospora sp. NPDC059722 | reverse complement strand
GCCGGCGGCCCGCCGCCCCCCCCCCCCCGCGGCCCCGGCCCCGGCGGCGGCCCCCCCCCCCCGCGGCGAGGCGGCGAGGGGTGAAGGTGGTTCGAGACATCGGAAAGGGAGCCTTTCGCTACCGATGGTGCACGGAGGAAGGCGGGCGGCAGTGCGGCCTGGGGAGGAGTGAGGCCTGGGGAAGGGTGAGCGGCACCGCGCCCGCGGGAAGGGGCGACGCCCCGGCGCGGCGGTCACCGCAACGCGTCGGGGCAGGCGGGTTCAGCGACAGAGGTTGTCGGCGACGCAGTGCGCGGCCACGCCGATCAGCGCCAGCTCGATGGCGGCGCACTCGATCGGGTGACGGGCAGACATGTCGAGAAGACTGTATGACGATAGGCGGATTGTCAAAGGTCCCGAGGTGCCGTCCTGGCGGGCGGAGCCGACCGGCCCCGGCCCGCCGACGGCCTCAGTGCTGCGCCGACGGCGCGGAGTCGGTGGCCTCCCGGTTCTCCGGCCCGTCCGGCGCCGAGGTCACGAACGTCCGCTCGGTGAGTGCGGCGGTCGGCCGAAGCACCAGGACCGCCGCGCAGCAGGCGGTGACCGCCGCCATCACGATCAGCAGCGACCGGTAGTCGAACCGGTCGATGAGGACCGTGCCGGCGGCGAGCGAGAGCGACTGCGGTACCAGCACCAGCATCGTGCACATGGCGTTGACGCGGCCCTGGAGCCTTGGCGGCGTGTGGAGTTGGGCCGCCGACGACAGCACCACCATGAGCCAGGTGATGGCGATGCCGTCCGCGACCTCGCCGGCGACGACGAACGCCATGTGCGGCACGCAGTAGGCGAGCGCCGCCAGGGTGAAGGCGCCGATCCCGAGGCCCGCCGTGCGCGCCATGCCGGCCCGTCGGATCAGCGCGGAGACCGTGAGGCCGCCGGCCACGGCGCCGACGCCCTGGACGGCGTTGAGCGTGCCCAGCGCCGACGGTGGCCGGCCCAGCCCCTCGTCCACGACCGCGAACATGACGGTCTGGCTCAGGCCGATGACGCAGAACGCGCAGGCGGCGGCGTAGCCGATCTGCGCCAGGACCGGAGTGGCGTTGATGTGCCGCAGGCCCGCGAGGGCGCTGCGCGGGAACGGTTCGCCGGAGGCCTCGGGACCGACGGACTCCTCGACCCGCAGGCCGGCGAGCGCCAGGATCGCGGCCAGGAAGGTCAGGGAGTTGAGCACGGCGAGCGTGCCGCCGCCGGCGACCGCGTAGACGGCCACGCCGGCGAGCGGGGCGAGGATACGCAGCCCCTGCGTGGTCGTCTGGAGGATCGCGTTGGCGCCGGTCAGCTGGTCGTCGGGGAGGAGGTCCCGGCGGATCCCGGCCGACGCGGCGCCGAGGACGCCGAAGGCCACGCCGTAGCAGACCGCCACCAGGTAGATGATCCAGAGCTGGTCGCCGCCGCGCACCGCGAGCAGGGACAGCACGGCCAGCCCCATGAGGGCGTTGGTGACCATGAGCAGCGGGCGCCGCCGCACCCGGTCGGCGAGGTGGCCGAAGAGCGGCGACAGCACCATGGGCGCGCCGAGGGCGGCCTCGACCCCGCCGGCGGCGGCGTTGCTGCCGGTGAGGTCCTTGGCCCAGATGCCGAGGGTCAGGTAGAGGGCGCTGCTGCCGAAGCCCGAGAGCGCCTGGCCGATGAGCAGGCGGCGGAACCGGGGGTCCGCGAGTGGCTTCACCGCCTCTCCCGGCTGTCGCTGGGGTGCAGCAGGACGGGCGCGGACTCGAAGCCCCGGATGAGGTTGGAGTGGAGCCGCCGGGCCGGTCCCGCGGGTTCGGCGCCCGCGGCCTGGGTGAGCAACTCGCTGAACAGGACGCGGAGTTCCGTGCGGGCGAGTGCCCCGCCGAGGCAGAAGTGCGGACCGCTGCCGAAGGCGACGTGCGGGTTGGGTGTGCGCCGGACGTCGAAGGCCTCGGGGGCCTCGAAGACCGTCTCGTCCCGGTTCGCGGACGGCATCCAGACCGTCACCGGATCGCCGGCCCGGATCGTCACCCCGGCGACCTCGACGTCCCGGGCGGCTGTGCGCAGCACATGCATCGCGGGGCTGGTGAAGCGCAGGACCTCGTCGACGACGGTGTCCATCCCGTCGGGGGAGGCGGCCGCGAGCCGCCACTGGTCGGGGTGGGCGGCGAAGGCGAGGAGGCCGCCGACGGTGGCGTGCCGGGTGGTCTCGTTCCCGCCCGAGATGAGGCCGTCGCAGTTGAGGAAGATCTCCTCGTCGGTGAGCGGGACGCCGTCGACCAGGCCGTTCGCCATGGCGCTGACGACGTCCTCGCCCGGCTCCTCGCGGCGGAAGTCGACGAGGTCGGCGTAGTAGGCGAGCATGCCGGCGTGCGCTTCGAGCCGGGCGATCGGGTCGACGCCGGAAGCACCGAACGCGGCCCGGGTGGAGTCGAGCATGAACCGCCAGTCGCTCTTCGGCACGCCCAGCAGGTCGCAGATCACCGCGACCGGCAGGACCGCGGCGAAGTCCGTGAACTCGCAGGGCTCGCCGGTCAGGACGGCCGCCAGCTCCTCGCGCACGATCGTCCGCATGTTCTGCTCCAGGCGGGCGACCATGCGCGGCGTGAACGCGGAGCTGATGACCCGCCGGATCTTCGCGTGCCGGGGCGCGTCGGTGACGATCAGCATCTTCCCGGCGGCCTCGGCGGTGGCGGTCGGGTTGTGGCCGATCCGCATGCCCTGGGCGGAGGTGAAGGCCGCGGTGTCCTTGAGCACGCGCTGGACGTCGGCGTGCCGGGTGACGGCCCAGAAGCCGCCGCCGTCCGGGCCCTCGTTCCAGTGGACCGGGTGGTCGCGGCGGAGCCCGGCCCACACCGCCTCGGGGTCGCCGGTGCCGTACAGGGCCGGGTCGGCGAGGTCGACCGCCGTGGGGTCGACCGCCGCGGGTTCGACGGTCGCGGGTTCGACGGTCGGCGGGGCGCCGCGGCCGCCTGCTGCTGTCGTCATGATGCGCTCCCCTGGGGGGTGGCCGGCGCCGGGCCGAGCAGGTGCTCGGCCCGGGCGATGGACAGGATCCGTTCGGGCCGGCCGAGGACCAGCTCCGGGAGGTGCCGGGAGACGGCCGCCACCGGCCAGTCCCACCAGCGGGCCGCGAGCAGCCGCTCGACGTCCTCGGGGCCGTAGCGGGCGCGGATCACCCGGGCCGGGTTGCCTCCCACGATCCGGTAGGGCGCCACGTCGGAGGCGACCAGGGCGCCGGCGCCGATGATGGCGCCGTCGCCGACGGTCACCCCGGGCATGACGGTGGCGCCGCGGCCGATCCAGACGTCGTTGCCGATCCGGGTGTCGCCCTTGCGGTCCGGTCCCCGGGCGATCAGCTCGTCGATCAGGCCGTCGCGCCAGTCGCCCTCGAAGCTGAGGAACGGGTAGCCCGTGGGCCCGTCGAAGACGTGGTTGGCGCCGGCCATCACGAAGGTGACGCCCGCGGCGATGGAGCAGTAGCGGCCGATGAACAGCCGCTCCGCGCCGAACGCGTAGCGGACCCGGGCCTCCTCGAACCCGGCGGTGTCCTCGGAGGCGTCGTAGTAGGAGAAGTTCCCGGCGACGACCTTCCCGCCGGGCTGGAGCACCGGGCGGATGAAGACGCAGCGGTCGTCGCCGAGCGGGCGCGGATCGCGGGGGTCCGGGATGTCCAGGTCGGGGTCGAGGTCGAGGTCAGGGTCGGGGTCGAGGTCGAGGTCGGGGTCGAGGCCGCGGGTGTCGGTGGAGTCGTGGCGCTCAGTCACCGTCGGCCCCCGTGCGCCGCGCGGGCAGGGACGTCAGGGCGGCCGTGACCAGCGGGCCCGACTGCTCCAGGACGGCGGGCGTCATCATCGCGTCGTGGTCGGCGTCCACCACGTGGTGCTCGGCGTCGGTGAGGTACGGCCGCCAGGCCTCCTCGGCGGAGCCGCGCTCGGCGACGGTCTTGGCGGCGGCGATGCTCAGCACGCGCCCGGGGTAGCCGTCCGGGTGCGGCGGCCCGAGGAGGGCGGCGACCCCCTTGGCCGCGCGGACCAGGGCGCGGCTCTGCCGGGCGTCGAGGGTGCCGTCGGCGGACGGGCCGGCGATGACCTCGCCGGTCACCCAGGCGGCGAAATCCCCCTCCAACTCCTTGGGGGGCACCGGCCGTTCGTACGGCCAGGCGTCGAAGAGGACGGCCAGGTCGACGGTCCGGCCGGCGGCCTCCAGCAGGCGGGCCACCTCGTAGGACAGGACTCCGCCGAGCGACCAGCCCATGAGGACGTACGGGCCGTCCGGGTGCGTCGCGGTGATCAGGTCCGCGTAGCGCCGGGCCAGCGCGTCGAGCGACTCCACCGCCTTGAAGCGGCCGTGGCTCTCCGTCACCTGGATCCCGTGGACCGGCTGGTCCCGCTCCAGGTACGGCAGCACGGAGCCGTAGCACCAGCCGAGGCCCCCGATGGGGTGGATGCAGAAGACCGGACGGGCACCGGGCCGGCCGCGCCGGAGCTCGATGACGTTGGCGTACGGGTCGGCCGGGGCCCGGTCGAGCCGGGTCGCGAGCTCCGCGGCGGTGGGCGCCTCGAACAGCGTCGCGATGCCGATCTCGGCCCCGAGCAGGGCGCGGATCCGGCCGATCAGCCGGGTCGCCAGCAGCGAGTGGCCGCCGAGCTCGAAGAACGAGTCCTCGGGGCCGACCCGGTCCACGCCGAGCTCCTGCGCGAAGAGCCGGACCAGGACCGCCACGCGCGGGTCGTCCGTGGTGGTCGCGCCGCTCACGGCCGGGCCGTTCGCGCTCGGGCCGTTCGCACTCGGGCCGTTTGTGTGCTGGCCGTTCGCGCTCGGGCCGTTCGCCGAGGGCGCGGGGAGGGCCTTGCGGTCGACCTTCCCGCTCGGCGTCAGCGGCAGGTGGTCGAGGACCACCACGTCGCCGGGGACGAGGTACTCCGGCAGGTGCTCGGCCGCGTACCTCCGCAGTGCAGTGGCAGGATCCTCCAAGGATTGACGGTCCGTCAGAACCGTGTAGGCGACGAGCCGGACGTCCCCCGGGCGGTCCTCGCGGGCGATCACCGCGGCGTGGGCGACCTCCGGGTGGCCGGTGAGCACCGCCTCCACCTCGCCGGGCTCGACGCGGAAGCCCCTGATCTTGATCTGCTCGTCGGTGCGGCCGAGGAAGACCAACTCGCCGTCCGCCGTCCAGCGCACCAGGTCGCCGGTGCGGTACATCCGCTCCCCGTCGCCGCCGAAGGGGCTGGGCAGGAAGCGCTCGGCCGTCAGGGCGGGCCGGTCCAGGTAGCCGGTGGCCAGCCCGGCGCCCGCGAGGTACAGCTCCCCGGGCACGCCGGGCGGGACGGGGCGCTGCCGCGCGTCCAGCACGAACACCCGGGTGTTCGCGACCGGACGGCCGATCGGGACGGCCTGCGGCACCCCGTCGACGGTGCGCATCGTCGCGCACACCGTGGACTCGGTGGGGCCGTAGGCGTTGACCACCTTCGCGAAGTGGCGGGCCGCGTCGAGGACGGCAGGTGTGCAGGCCTCGCCGGCGGTGACCAGCGTGACCCCGGCGACGTCCTCGTCGAACTCGGTGGCGAGCACCACGGCGGGCGGCAGGGTGGCGTGGGTGATGCCGTGGACGCGCAGGAAGTCCGCGAGGGCCGGGCCGGGGATCCGGTGGGACTCCGGCACGACGACCAGGCACCCGCCGGTGAGCAGTGCCATCCAGGTGTCCCACACGGAGGCGTCGAAGCTCATCGAGGCGAACTGCAGGACCCGGCTGTCGCCGCCGACGCCGAGCGTCGCCGCCTGGGAGCGGACCATGCTGGGGAGGCCACGGTGGGAGACCACCACGCCCTTGGGGCGGCCCGTCGACCCCGAGGTGTAGATGACGTACGCCGGGTGGGCGGGGAGCAGCGGTGCGGTGCGGTCCGCGTCGGTGGGCGCGGTGGCCGGCCGCTCCGCGACCGAGCGCCGCACGTGCGCGTCGTCCAGGGTGACGACCGGGAGGCCGGGGCTGCCAGGCAGCCCGGCGGCCACCTCGGTGGTGCTGACCACGCAGGCGGGGGCCGCGTCCCGCAGCATGAAGGCGACGCGGTCGGCGGGGTAGGACGGGTCGACGGGGAGGTAGGCCGCGCCGGCCTTCAGGACGGCGAGCAGGGCCACGACGATCTGCTCCGAGCGGGGCAGGGCGAGGGCGACGAGCCGCCCCGGCCCGATGCCGCGGGAGATCAGCTCGTGCGCCAGCCGGTTGGCGCGGGCGTCGAGGTCGGCGTAGGTCAGCTCGGTGTCGAGGTGGCGCACCGCCGGGGCGGCGGGGGTGCGCGCGGCCTGGGCGGCGAACAGCGCGGGCACCGGGAGCTCCGGCACCTCGGCGGCGGTGTCGTTCCACTCCCGCAGGACCTGCCGCCGCGCCTGCGCGGAGAG
>NZ_JBHWGD010000119.1:0-17602 GCF_042733235.1 Kitasatospora sp. NPDC059722 | reverse complement strand
CGGCCCTGCGGTTCTGGGGCGGCGGGGGTTTGTGTCGTCCTCCCCCCCCCCCGCCCCCCGCCCCCACCCCCCCCCCCACAACCCCTTCCGCACGTCCGGGCGCGTCAGCCCTCCAGGAAGGCCTTGATCGCGCCGGCCAGCAGGTACGGGTCGTCCGCGCCGCACAGCTCGCGCGCCGAGTGCATGGACAGCGCCGCGATGCCGCAGTCGACCGTCCTGATGCCGAGGCGGGCCGCGGTGATCGGGCCGATCGTCGTGCCGCAGGGCATGGCGTTGTTGGAGACGAACGACTGCCACGGCACGCCGGCCCGCTCGCAGGCCGCCGCGAACACGGCCCGGCCGACGCCGTCGGTCGCGTAGCGGTTGTTGACGTTGACCTTGAGGATCGGGCCGCCGTTCGGCATCGGGTGGTGGCCCGGCTCGTGCCGCTCGGTGTAGTTCGGGTGGATCGCGTGGCCCATGTCCGAGGAGAGGCAGACGGTGCCGGCCAGCGCCCGGGCGCGGTCCTCCGGGGAGCCGCCGCGCGCGTAGACGGTGCGGTCCAGGACGTTGCCGAGCAGCGGGCTCTGCGCGCCGGTGTCCGACTCGCTGCCGGTCTCCTCGTGGTCGAAGGCGGCCAGCACCGGAATGTACGGCAGGTCGGCGGCGCCCTCGGCGGTGGCGACGGCGGCGAGCGCCGCGGTCGCCGCGTGCACGGACAGCAGGTTGTCCAGGCGCGGGCCGGCCAGCAGCTCGCGGTCGCGGCCGAGGTAGGAGGCGGGCTGCACGTCGTGCGTCATGAGGTCCCAGCCGACCACGTCGGCCGGCTCCAGGCCGGCCCGCTGGGCGACGTAGGAGATCAGGCCGCCCTCGTCGACCGGGCCGAGGCCCCAGATCGGGGTGAGGTGGCGCTGCTTGTCGAGCTTCATGCCGTCGTTGACCTGGCGGTCCAGGTGGATCGCCAGCTGCGGCACGCGCAGCAGCGGCTCGTCCAGCTGCACCAGGCGCCAGCTGCCGTCCTTCAGGGCCAGCCGGCCGGACAGGCCGAGGTCCCGGTCGAGCCAGGTGTTCAGCGGGACGCCGCCGTAGATCTCCACCGCGACCTGCCGCCAGCCGGCCGAGCCGGTGTCCGGCACCGGCTTGACCCGCAGGTTCGGCGAGTCGGTGTGCGTCCCGACCACGCGGAAGGGCGTCTCGGGCCCGGCGCCCTCGGGCAGGTACCAGGCGATGAGCGCGCCGCCGCGGATGACGTAGCGCCCACCGGCCGCGGCGTCCCACGCGTCCGTCTCGGCGACCTGCCGGAAGCCCGCCTTCTCCAGCCGCTCGGCGGCGCTCGCGACCGCGTGGTACGGGGAAGGCGAGGTTCCGAGGAACGCGATCAGATCATCGGTGTGCGTCCGGTCGAAGAACGCCTGTCGGGCGGCGGGCGACATACTGCTCCTGAGTCGATGGAGGGTCGGAGCCGAATGGGGGTCGGCTTCGCACCCTGAGCATATGCCCGTACACGGACAGGGCACTCGCAACCTCACAACGGATGCGAAACACAGACACAACCGTGAAGTACCGTCGCCCCCAGCACCTTTCACCCAGTGAACGCCCCTGGTCGCAGACGGTCATCCGCCCGCCGGGGGCCGCGGGCGCCGGCGGTGGCGCGACGGACGGGCCGGGCGGCCGGTTCCGGACCGCGGCGGCGTCCGGTCGACGATACTTCGGTGCAGTGAAGTCACCGTGGGGAGGGGCGCGTTGACCGCAACGACGATGACCGCCGGGGGCGCCGACGACGAGGTCGCCGATCCACCGGCCGGGCCGTCCCGGGGTGCCCGGCGCAGGCGGGTGCTGGTGGGGGTGGCGGTGGCGGCGGCGCTGGTGGCGGTCGGCGGGCTGGGGGCCGCGGCGTTCGTGAAGTCGCCGGCCGAGCGCGCGGCCCGGACGGCGCCGCCGCCGGAGAGCCTGCTCACCGCGCCCGTGGTGAGCCAGGTGCTGACGAGGTCGGTGACGGCGCGGGCGGTGGTGTACCCGCCGGCGCAGTACGACGTGGTGCCGTCGGCCGCGTCGCCGGAGATCACCCGGCTGTTCGTGTCGAAGCTCGGGGTCAGGACCGGGGACACCGCGGCGGCGGGTCGGCTGCTCGCGGAGGTGTCCGGGCAGCCGCTGTTCGCGCTGCCGGGGCCGGTGCCCGCGTACCGGGACGTCAAGCCGGGCGCCACCGGCCCGGACGTCGCCGAACTCCAGGACGCGCTGTCGGGGTTGGGGCACCCGATCGGCGACGACGACAAGGGGACGTTCGGCCCGGGGACGGCGGCGGCGGTGACGGCGTTCTACCGCGGGCTCGGCTACCCGGTGCCGACCACCGGCGCCACAACCCAGCAGGCTGTGGACACGGCGCAGAAGGCGGTGGACGCCGACCGCCGGACGGTGGACGGCCTCACCGCGCGGAAACGGGCCGGCGCCACCCGGGCACCCGCCCCCGCCCCGGCCGCCACACCCGCCACACCGCCGGCACCCCCGGCACCGGGCCCCGGCACCGACATCGACATCGACATCGACATCGACCAGCAACTGGCCGCCGCCAGGAAGCAGTTGGCCGCCGACCAGGTCGCACTGGAGAAGGCCAGGGCGGTGAACGGCCCGATGGTGCCCGCCGCCCACGTGCTGTTCCTGCCCGTGCTCCCGGCCGCCGTCACCGCCGTCAACGGGTCGGTGGGCTCGCCCGCCGCCGGCACGCTGCTGTCGCTGACCAGCGGCGGCCTGGACGTCACCGGCCAGCTGACACCGGGCCAGGCGGCGGGCGTCAAGCCGGGCATGGCCGCGGAGATCCTCGCCGAGGACACCGGCACCACCGTGTCCGGCACGGTCACCGAGGTCGGCGCCCCGACGACCACGCCCCCGGCCGGCAGGGTGATCACCCTCGGCGGCGGAGCGGCGGCACCCGGCGGCGCACCCCCGGGCGGGCCGGGCGCGGCCGGCGGCGCGACGGGCGGCGCCGCCGGGGCACCACCCAACAACGCGGCCGGCACGCCGAGTTACGTCCCCGTCACGATCACCCCGAGCGGCCCGGTCCCACCCGCCCTGAACGGGAAGAACGTCCGCCTCACGATCCGCCGGGACGCGGCGAGCGCCCCCGTCACCGCCGTCCCGGTGGCCGCCGTCTCGACCGACGCCGCCGGACGGACGTCCGTCACCAGGGTCGACGCGGCCGGCACCCGGACCACCGTCCCCGTGAGCACCGGCGTCTCCGCCGACGGCATGGTGGCCGTGACCCCGGCGGACGGCGCCGGACTGCGCCCCGGCGACCGGGTGGTGGTCGGGAAGTGACCCCCGGGCCCCCGGTCATCGCCCTCTCCGGCGTGGGCCGCACCCACCCCGGCCACCCGCCGGTGGTCGCCCTGCGCCCCTGCGACCTGACCGTCCGCCGCGGCGAGTACCTCGCCGTCACCGGCCCGTCCGGCTCCGGCAAGTCCACGCTGCTGCACCTGCTCGGCCTGCTCGACACCCCCACCACCGGCCGCTACGAGCTGGACGGCATCGACACCGGCGGCCTGCGCGACCGGGACCGCTCGACGCTGCGCGGGCGCCGGATCGGCTTCGTCTTCCAGTCCTTCCACCTGCTGGCGCACCGCACCGCGGCGGAGAACGTCGCCCTCGCCCAGGTCTACAACCGCACCCCGCCGCGGGCCCGCCGCGCCGCCGCCCTGGAGGCGCTGCGCCTGGTCGGGCTCGGCCACCGCACGGAGGCGCTGCCCGGCACGATGTCCGGCGGCGAGCGCCAGCGGGTGGCGATCGCCCGCGCCCTGGTGAACCGGCCGAGCCTGCTGCTGTGCGACGAGCCGACCGGGAACCTGGACTCGGCCGGCACGGAGACCGTCCTGGAGCGGTTCGACGCCCTGCACGCCCAGGGCTACACGCTGGTGGTGATCACCCACGACCCGGCCGTCGCCGCGCGCGCCGACCGCCGGGTGGCCATCCGCGACGGCGTGCTGGCCGAGGCCGGGGCGGCGGCCCCGTGAGGCGCCGCCCCGCACTGCCCGGGCCGCCCTCCCGGCTGAGCCCGCGCGACCTCCTCGCCGAGGCGCTCGCCGGCGTCCTGCAGCGCCCCGCCCGCTCGGCGCTGACGATGCTGGGCACCGTGCTGGGCATCGGCGCGTTCGTCGCCGTGCTCGGCCTCACCGCGACGGCCGCCGGCCAGATCGGCGCCCGGTTCAGCCTGACCGCGGCGACCACCGTCACGGTGACCGGCCACCCGCGCACCGACGGCGCCGCCCCCGGCACCAACCCGCCGAGCGACTTCCCCGCGGACACCGACCGGCGCCTCGCCGCGATCGACGGCGTCCGGGCCGGCGGCGTCTGGTGGCCGCTCCCCGGCGCCCCGGCGGTCTCCGCCCGCCCGGACGGCCCGGACGAGGGCGCCGGCCTGTCCGTGTTCGCGGCCACGCCGGGCGCCGTCGCCGCGATGGAGCCGACGCTGACGGCCGGCGTCACCATGGACCCGTTCGTCCAGCGGACGGCGCAGCCGGTGGTGCTGCTGAGCGAGGCCGCGGCGCGGCGCCTCGGGGTGAGCCGGCTGGACGCCCGGCCCGCGGTGTTCATCGACGCCGTCCCGTACACGGTGATCGGCGTCTACGCGGACGTCCGGCGGCAGCCGGGCGCCCTGCTCGGCCTGGTGATCCCCGCCAGTACGGCGCTGGAGCGCTACGGCGACCCGGCCCCGCAGCCGGACCGCGGCGTCCAGGCCCTGGTGGCGACCAGGGTCGGCGCGGCGCCGGTGGTGGCCGCGCAGATCCCGCTCGCCCTGCGGCCGGACGCCCCGCAGGCGTTCACCGTCGTGCCGCCGCCGGACCCGCACGGCCTGCGGGACGGCGTGACCTCCGACCTGACCGGCCTGTTCCTGGGCCTGGCCGGGATCTGCCTGCTGGTCGGCGCGGTCGGCATCGCCAACACGACGCTGGTGGCCGTGCTGGAGCGGACGGAGGAGATCGGGCTGCGCCGCTCGCTGGGCGCGCGCACCGGCCACGTCGCGGCCCAGTTCCTCACCGAGTCGACCGCGCTGGGCACCCTGGGCGGCCTGGTCGGCACGAGCCTCGGCGTGGTGACGGTGGTCGGGGTCGCCGCCGCCCGCGGCTGGACCGCCGTGCTCCAGCCCGCCGCCACCCTGCCGGCCCCGCTGATCGGCACGCTGGTGGGTCTCCTGGCCGGCCTGTACCCGGCGCTCCGGGCGGCCCGCACGGACCCGCTGAAGGCCCTGCGGAGCGGGTGAGCGGGGAATGGCGAAGGGCCCGACCGAGTGGGTCGGGCCCTTCGCCATGAGGGTTTCGCCAGGTGGTTCGGGTAGCGCGAGGGCCTTAGAAGGCCTCCTCCGCCAGGTCCATGATCTCGTTGTCGATGCCCTCGGCGATCAGGCGCTGCGGGGCGACGGTCGGCAGGACGTTCTTGGCGAAGAAGCGGGCCGCCGCGACCTTGCCCTGGTAGAACGGGACGTCCTTCTCCGAGGCGCCGGCCTCCAGCTTGGCCAGGGCCACCGCGGCCTGGCGCAGCAGCAGCCAGCCGACCACGACGTCGCCGGAGACCATCAGCAGGCGGGTGGTGTTGAGGCCCACCTTGTACATGTTCTTGACGTCCTGCTCGACCGAGGAGAGGTCGGCCAGCAGCTTGCCGACGATGCCCTCCAGGTCGCCGGCGGCCTTGGCGAGCAGCTCGCGCTCGGCGGCCAGGGCGTCGCCGCCCTCGGCCGAGGCGAGGAACTTCTGGATCTGCTCGGACAGCGCGGTGAGGGCCTGGCCGCCGTCCTTGACGATCTTGCGGAAGAAGAAGTCCTGGCCCTGGATCGCCGTGGTGCCCTCGTAGAGGGTGTCGATCTTGGCGTCGCGGATGTACTGCTCGATCGGGTACTCCTGCAGGTAGCCGGAGCCACCGAAGGTCTGCAGGGACTGGGCGAGCTGCTCGTAGGACTTCTCCGAGCCGTAGCCCTTGACGATCGGCAGGAGCAGGTCGTTCAGGCGCTCGGCGGCCTCGTCGTGCTCACCGCGCAGCTTGGCGGCCATCATGTCGTCCTGGGTGGACGCGGTGAACAGGACCAACGCACGCATGCCCTCGGCGTAGGCCTTCTGGGTCAGCAGCGAGCGGCGCACGTCCGGGTGGTGGGTGATGGTGACGCGCGGGGCGGTCTTGTCCAGGAACTGCGAGATGTCGGCGCCCTGCACGCGCTCCTTGGCGTACTCCAGGGCGTTCAGGTAGCCGGTGGAGAGGGTGGCGATGGCCTTCGTGCCGACCATCATGCGGGCGAACTCGATGATCTTGAACATCTGGCGGATGCCGTCGACCTTCTCGCCGAGCAGCCAGCCCTTGGCCGGGTGCTTGGCACCGAAGGTCATCTCGCAGGTGTTCGAGGCCTTGAGGCCCATCTTGTGCTCGACGTTGGTGGCGTAGACGCCGTTGCGCTCGCCGAGCTCGCCGGTCTCCCAGTCGAAGTCGAACTTCGGGACGATGAACAGACCGAGGCCCTTGGTGCCCGGCTTACCGCCCTCGGGGCGGGCCAGCACCATGTGGATGATGTTCTCGGACATGTCGTGCTCGCCCGAGGTGATGAAGCGCTTGACGCCCTCGATGTGCCAGGAGCCGTCCTCCTGCCGGATCGCCTTCGTGCGGCCGGCGCCCACGTCGGAGCCCGCGTCGGGCTCGGTGAGGACCATGGTGGAGCCCCACAGGCGGTCGGTCATCCGCTTGGCGACCTCCAGCTGCTCCTCGGTGCCCTCCTCGGCGATGACGCCGGCGAAGGCCGGGCCGGAGGAGTACATCCAGATGGCCGGGTTCGAGCCCAGGATCTGCTCGGCGAAGGCCCAGATCAGCGAGTTCGGGGTGACCTGGCCGCCGATGGACTCCGGGATGCCCAGGCGCCACCACTCGGCGTCCATGAAGGTCTGGTAGCTCTTCTTGAACGTGGCCGGGACCGGGGCGGTGTTGGTCTCCGGGTCGAAGACCGGCGGGTTGCGGTCGGCGTCGACGAAGGACGCGGCGAGGTCGTTCTCGGCGAGGCGCGCGATCTCGCTCAGGATGTTCTTCGCGGTCTCGACGTCCATGTCGGCGAACGGTCCGGTGCCGTACACCTGGTCGCGGCCGAACACCTCGAAGAGGTTGAACTCCACGTCCCGCAGGTTGGACTTGTAGTGACCCATGGCCGTTTTCTCCGGTTCGTCGCTTCCGGGTGACCGCCGCGTTCGGGCGTCCCGTACCCACCAGTAGGCATCATGATGCTACCCAGCGGTAACTTGGGCAAGCCCCCGGCGGTGAATCCGCTATGAACGTGGTCACGTCCCACAAGGCGGGACGACGACTCCTTGTCAGGATCGACGCCAGCACGGGCGGGTGCGCTCCCGCTAGCCTGTCCGTGTGTACGGATATGACCAGAACGCATACCCGGGCGACCCCTACCAGCAGCAGGCGGGTCCGCAGCCGGGCATGAACGGCATGCCCGGCGCCGACGCCTACGGCGCGCAGTCCCAGGCGTCCCAGCAGTCGCTCTACCCGGAACCGTCCCCGCCGTCCCTCGCGGACGCCGTCCGGGCCTTCACCACCGGGTCGATGGCCGTCGAGGACTTCCAGGCCATCTTCATCACCTCCAAGGTGCACTGCCCGCGCGGTGAGCGCCCCGGCTTCCTGGCGCTGCACAACACGCCCACGCCGGTGATCCCGATGTTCAGCTCGCTGAAGGAGCTGCGCCGCTACGCCGGCAAGGACTCCAAGCACTTCACCGTGACCGGCGCCGAGGTCCTGGACCTCCTGCCGACCGGCTACGGCTTCGCACTGGACATGGAGGGCGAGCACCGGATGGTCTTCGACGCGAAGGCCGTGGAGCAGATGGTGGACTTCACCATGCGCCGCATGTACGGCTGAGACAGCCTGGAGCGGGACGTCCGAAGCAGGAGCCGAACCCCGCCGCACCCACATAGTTCAACTTTCAACTTGCTACTTGTTGAGAATTGAACTACTCTCGTGGACGTAGGCCAGAGGAACCCCCCGAAGGAGGCCGACATGCCCGCCGTGACCGTCGAGAACCCGCTGACCCTCCCGCGCGTCGCCACCCCCGACCCCGCCGCCACCAGTGCACGGCCCGTCCTCACCGTGGTCACCGCGCCCGAGGGCTTCGAGGGCGAGGGCTTCCCGGTGCGCCGCGCCTTCGCCAAGATCAACACCAAGTACCTCGACCCGTTCATCATGATGGACCAGATGGGCGAGGTGGAGTACGCCGCCGGCGAGCCCAAGGGCACGCCCTGGCACCCGCACCGCGGCTTCGAGACGGTCACCTACCTGATCGACGGCGAGTTCATCCACAAGGACTCGCACGGCGGCGGCGGCCACCTCGGCGGCGGCGACACCCAGTGGATGACGGCCGGCTCCGGCATCCTGCACATCGAGACCCCGCCGGAGTCGCTGGTGCTGTCCGGCGGCCTGTTCCACGGCATCCAGCTGTGGGTCAACCTCCCGGCGTCCGACAAGATGACCGCCCCGCGCTACCAGGACATCCACGGCGGCCACGTCAAGCTGCTCTCCACCCCGGACGGCGGCTCGATCCTGCGGCTGATCGCGGGCGAGCTGGGCGGGTACCAGGGGCCGGGCGTCACCCACACCCCGATCACCCTGCTGCACGCCACCGTCACCCCGGGCGCTCAGGTCACCCTGCCGTGGAAGCAGGACTTCAACGCGCTGGCGTACGTCCTGAACGGCGACGGCACGATCGGCGCCGAGCGCCGGCCGATCCGCAGCGGACAGGCCGCGGTGTTCGGCGAGGGCGACACGATCACCATCGCCGCCGACGCCAAGCAGGACTCCCGGCACCCCAACCTGGACGTCATCCTCCTGGGCGGGCAGCCGATCCGGGAGCCGGTCGCCTGGTACGGGCCGTTCGTCATGAACAGCCACCGCGAGCTGGAGCAGGCCATGCGGGACTTCCAGTCCGGCAGCTTCGGCCACCCGGTCGACTGACCGGACCCGCGGACCCGGACGCCTCGGTCGCCTACAGCAGCGCGTAGACGGCCGAGGCGTCGTCCTGCGCCTTGCCGCGCGGCCACCGCTCGCACGCGGCGTCCGCCCGCTCGACCTCGCGGACCTGGGCGATCAGCTCCCCCGGTCCCGACTCGGCGAGCAGCCGCAGGGCGTCCGCCCAGCTGCCCAGGCCGAAGCGCTCGGTGTAGCGCGAGGCGCCGTCGGTCAGCGCCGCCAGCGCCCGCAGGCGCTCCAGCCGGACGAAGCCCGTCTCGGCGTGCCCGGCCGCGCGCGGGCTGGCCGCGGCGATCCACGGGCCGTTCCCGGTGTTGCGCGCGGCGCGGACGGCGAGCGCGTACTCCATGTGCAGCGCGGCCCGCTCGGTGGAGCCGGGCACGGTCTGCCAGATCTGCCGGCGCAGGCCCTCGCCGCCGGGGAAGCGCTGGTTGTCCCCGATCACCCGCGGCGGGCCGTCCTTGAACTCCAGCACCAGCAGCGAGTCGCCGAGCACCAGGTACTCCAGCGACTCGCCGTGCCGCCGCGCGGCGACGACCATCGCGGCGGGCGTGTTCGGGTGGGCCAGGTCGCACCGGCCGCCGTGCAGCGCGGCCGTCTCGACGATGGCGTCGGCCAGGCACTCGGCGATCGAGCGGTCCACCCGGTCGGTGAGCCGGGCGAGCAGGTGCACGCCCAGCCGGCGGACGTACCAGGCCGTCCCGTGCCGGCAGCCGGACTCCAGGCCGGCCGGTGAGCTCGCACCGTCCAGCAGTACCAGCGCTTCCGGCGAAGCCGCCGCGAAGTCCTCGCTCTCGCGGCCGGGCCGCCGTGCTTCCCCTGCGAGCTGTAGCTGCATCCCGACAGTGTGGCCGCCTCCCCCGGCCCGCGCCCAGACCCTTGCGCCGGTGTGGCGCGAGCCGGGGCCCTCGGGGTGACCGGCGTCCGGTGGCAGCCGGGGCAATCCGGCCATACCGTCGGATACCGAGTGGACAATTCGGCCAATCAGGGCCGGTCGGGTTTGCGGTCCACCTTCGGGTGGCGGGCCGCACCCGGGACTGACGGTTCCGGCGGCCCCGCCCCCGACGGCTCCCGATCGACGAGGAGCGGGACATGTTCTGGCAGTTCATCGTGGTGCTGGCGGCCGGGCTCGGCTTCCCGACCGCCGCACTGCTCTTCCTGATCGGCGGGCCGCGCTTCCCCGACGAGGAGCGCGGGCCCGAGCGGCCGCGCGGCTGACCGCCCGGCGGGGTCCGGGGCCCCGCCGGCTCAGGGCGTCCAGGCCGGGTCGCGGCCGAGCAGCGCCAGCGCGCGCTCGAACGGCCCGTGGGCGCCGTCCTGCCGGAGGCGCTCGCGGAACGCGCGGTCCGGCCCGCGGCTCTCCGGCCCGGCCGGGACCAGCTCGGACACCGACACCAGCGCCCCGGCCAGCACCGGGTCGGCGTCGACGGCCGCGGCGAGGCCGGACGGCGCGCCGAGGGCGGCCGCGACGTCCCAGCCGTGCACCAGCGTGTCGACGAGCTGGAAGCCCACCGCCAGCTCCAGCGGGAACGGGCCGCCGTCGCGGATCTCGGGCAGCCACAGCTTGCGGTCCGCCGCGGCGGCCTCGGCGAACGCCGCCTTGAGGTCCTCCGCCGTGCGCCGGAAGGCGCCAGCCGGGTCGTCGCCCACCGGGGCGTCGGCCCACAGCGCGAGGTCCGGCCCGGCGCCGCGCGCGGCGGCGGCGAAGCCCTGGTGCTGGCCGACCACGTGTTCCATCAGCCGGCGCAGGTTCCAGTCCCCGCACGGGGTCGCCAGCTCCAGGTGCTCCGGCGTGACGGTGTCGACGACCTCGGCGGCCAGTTCCACCGAGCGGGCGTACAGCGCTGTCAGTTCCATCGGATCGCACTCTCCTGGCCGGCGGCCACGCAGCCGACGGCTTGGTCGATGACGGTGGGTTCGGTGACGATCCTGCGGTGGCCCGGCCCCGGGTGAGCAGCAGGCCGGGGCGGCCGCCGTGGGCGGCCTTGAGCCGGTGGGCGTGGTCCGGGCCGACCGCGGTGTCGCCCTCATCGTGCACGACGGGGATCCGGGCGTCGATCTCTTTCGGACTCTTCCCGGACGGTGAGCGGCGTCGAGGCGAGCTGCCACGGGTTCTCGACTCCGGCGAACGGCTCGCACTCCAGACGATGCGTCAAGCCCCGTTCCACTGCGGCATTGAGGCCCGGACCAGCCGACACCCCCTAGAGCGGGCGCTTCGCCAACTCCGTTTCCAGGAAGGCGGCGAAGGACAGCAGGGATTCGTCCCGCCCTGCCGCGCCGACGAGTTGGAGGCCCAGCGGCAGCCCGTCCGCCGTCCGTCCGGCGGGCAGGCTCACGGCGGGCAGGCCCAGGTGGCTCCACGGCAGCGACATCACCCCGTCCCCCGTGCCGTGCAGGCCCTTCGGCGCCCCGCCGGTGGCGGACGGCGCCAGCCAGAGGTCCACCGCGTGCTCGCGCATCGACCCGGCGACCAGCTCGCGCAGGTGCTCGCGCGCCCGCAGCGCGGCCTCGTGGTCCTCCGGCGCGACGGCCTGGCCCTGCCGGATGCTCGCGACCGTCTCCGGGCGGTAGAGGGAGCCGAAGCGGGCGAACCAGTCGGCGTGGCTGCGGGCCAGCTCGAAGCGGTTGACCGTCTGCAACTGCCGGACGATCTCCTCGAACCCGATCCCGAAGCCCAGCCGCCGCACCGTCATCCCGGCCGCCTCGAAGCGCTCCACCTGCGCGTCGTACGCCCGCAGCGCCTCCGCGTCGGCCCGCTCCAGGTACCGGCGGTCCGGCACGCCGAGCACCGGCGGCCTCCGGACGGCGCCCGCCCCGG
The DNA here is from genome assembly GCF_042733235.1 of Kitasatospora sp. NPDC059722. Taxonomy (NCBI): domain Bacteria; kingdom Bacillati; phylum Actinomycetota; class Actinomycetes; order Kitasatosporales; family Streptomycetaceae; genus Kitasatospora; species Kitasatospora sp. NPDC059722. Next base: position 5,814 of record NZ_JBHWGD010000119.1, on the reverse strand, counting down.
CCCGCTCCCAGCCGTCGCAGAGCAGTCCGGCCGCCAGGGCCGCCCCGGCCACGTCCGCGGCGAACACGCCCAGCGTGTCGAAGGACGGCGCGTTCGGGATCACCCCCGTCATCGGGATCCGCCCGTACGTCGGCCGGAAGCCCACCACCCCGCAGTACGCGGCGGGCCGGATCACCGAGCCGACCGTCTGCGTCCCGACCGCGAGCGTCACCAGCCCGGCCGCGACCGCCGCCGCCGAACCGCTGCTCGACCCGCCCGGGGTGTGGTCCGGGTGGTGCGGATTGCGGGTCGGCCCCGGCGCGGTGGCCGCGAACTCGGCCGTCGCCGTCTTGCCCGCCACGAGCGCCCCGGCCGCCCGCAGCCGGTCCACGACGACGGCCTGCGGCCCGGCGAGCACGCCCGGCGGCAGGGCGGATCCGGCGTGGGTGGGCAGGCCGTCCACGTGGATGATGTCCTTGATCCCGACCGCCACCCCGTACAGCGGCGGCCGCCCGGCCGGCCCGGGGTACCTGCGGGCCAGCGCGCGGGCCTCCTCGTGCAGCCGGTGGTGGCGCCCCGGCTCGGGGACGAAGGCGTGGATCAGCGGGTCGATGCGCTCGACGCGGGCGCACAGCCGCTCGACGTACTCGGTCAACGGCGGGTCACCGGCGCGCAGTTCGGCGGCCTCGCGGGTCAGCGACCGGGGCCGGACAAGGGGTTCCTCCATGCCGATCACGGTAGCCCGCGCGCCGGGGGCGCTACTGGTGCTCGGCGCCCAGGTACGGCGACTCGCGCAGGAAGTACGCCCCGCAGGTGTGGCAGCAGAGTTCGGGGGTCTTCCCCCAGTCCACCGCGTCCCGGACCGGCGCCCCCGCCTCCAGCTCCCGGCCGCACATCGCGACCTGCTCGGCACCCCGGACCACGTGCCACAGCCGCACCCCGTCCGACGGACCGCCGGCGCCGTACTCGGCTCGCATCTGGTGCATCATGCCCCCATCGTCCGACCCCCCGAACGGCCCGGCAACCGGGGCGGACCCGGGCCGGACCACGGGCCGCACCGAGCGTCCCTTTATATCGATCGTATTTCGACAGCCCCTGATCGAGATCAGGCCACCACCGGCCGGTATGGTTCGCGGGCGCGACCACCGCCGACGCCCCGCCGTCGCCGCCCCAAGTCGCCTGAAAACGGACAGAATTCACCCAAAGCTGGAGCATTGACCGTGCGCTCTTCCCGCCTCCTGGCCGCGTCCACCCTCGTGGCGCTCTCGCTCGGCGCCACGGTTGGCACCGCCACCGCGAGCGCCGTCGGCATCACGCCGACCCCGACCGCCACCGAGACCTCCACCTCGACGGCCACCCCGGGCACCCCGGCGCCGACCGCCCCCACGGGCGCGCCGACCACCAAGCCGACCGGCCTGCCCAACCCGACGCCGACCAACAGCGACCGCTGCAACGGCGGCGTCTACCAGAGCGGGCTCCTCAAGGTCACCGGCACCGGCCTGTACGGCACCACCCTGGTCAAGGGCGGCCCGGCCGCCGAGGTCAGCCTGACCTGGGAGAACAACAGCGGCGTCGACCTGCCGGTCGTTCACAACTCGCTCTACCTCACCGACGAGATGCAGGAGCGCCCGGTCGACTGGAGCCCGGAGTTCTTCACCGTCCAGCTGAAGACCGCCGGCGGCTGGAAGCAGCTGACCGACAAGGACCGCGTCCTGCAGATGCAGGACTTCAAGCTGGCCAAGGGCGAGAAGTTCACCGTCCAGCTGCGGATCGCCGCCAACGCCAAGGCCCCGGCCGGCAAGTACGGCGGCAACTACGAGGCCGGCTCGGACGCGTTCGACAACGACAAGGTCCCCACCCCGGCCAACACCAAGCCGAACGCCTGCACCCAGTTCCTCGCCGACTTCGAGGGCAACTTCCAGGTCGCCGAGGCGGGTGCCGCCACCGCCCCGGCCACCGCCGCCCCGGCCACCCCGGCCACCGCCGCCTCCGCGTCGCCGTCCGCCCCGGCCGCCGCGGGCCCGCACCTGGCCGAGACCGGTGCCTCGTCCACCACCCTGCCGATCGCCGTCGGCGGTGCCGCGGTGCTCGTCGCGGGCGCCGGCACCCTGTTCTTCCTGCGCCGTCGCAAGGCCGGCACGAACAGCTGACCAATTCACCGGGGGGCGGGGACAACCGTTCCCGCCCCCCGGTGGTCTTCCCAGCCGGAGTAGCGACACCCGACCCCACCGCTGGAGCCCCGACCATGCGTTCCCCCCGGTTGCCCGCCGCCTGCGCCCTGCTCGTGCTCACCACCGGCACGGTCGCCGCCGGCGCCGCCCCGGCCCTCGCCGACCCGGCCCCCACGACCTCGGCGGGCCCGACCGCCCCGGCCACCGGGGAACCGACCGCGCCCGCCACCACTGCGGCGGCGACGCCCACCGCGACCGGCACGCCCACCGCCGCCGTGACCCCGACGGCCACCGGCTCGCCGTGGCCCTACAACTGCCCCGAGGGCCCGATGGCCGCCCCGATGCCGGCCACCGCCGCCGGCCCGGCCGGCGGCGCCGTGGTGACCGGCGGAGCACCCGGCGAGCTCTCGGTGACCTTCGACAACACCAGCAGCGCCACGGTCCGCGAGCTGGCCACGACCTTCACGCTGGCCGGCAAGGACGGCGCGGCCACCGGGCTCGACGTCAAGCTGCGCGCGCCCGGCGGCGACTGGAAGCCGCTCACGGGGACGAACACCGGCACCTACGGGATCGAGCACGGCCAGAAGCTGACCCTCCAGGTGCGGGTGACGGCCGGAGCGGGCGCGGCGCCCGGGGACTACCGCTTCGCGTTCGCGGCCAGGTCCGAGGTGCTGCCGATCGGTTCGGCCCCGGCGAAGAAGTACACCTGCCCCCAGCTGACCGCGAGCACCGGCGGCACCTTCACGGTGACCGACCACGCCCCGGCCGGCGCCTCCGGCGCCACCGCCCCGGCCGCCGCACCGAGCCCCGCCCGCACCGCCGACCGGCTCGCCGACACCGGCGGCGGCACCGGCTCCACCCCCATCGCGGTCACCGGCGCCGCCACCATCGCGCTGGGCGCCGCCCTCCTGCTGCTCACCCGCCGCCGCACCACCGCGGTCGAAGAGGACTGATCCGGGGGGCGACTACGACGCCGCCTGGAGCAGCGCGCCGTCCTGCCACTTGAGGATCTTGTCGAAGCTCACGATCGCCCCCCGCAGGGGGTGGTTGCGGAGCTGGACGTGGTCGGTGAGCGCGTGGATGAGGAAGAGGCCCCGGCCGGATTCGGCGGTGAGGTCGGGGAGGGTGTCGAGGTCCACCGGACGCAGCGTCGGGGGCTGGGGGCGACAGGGCAGGACGTGGGTGTCGTAGGGGCGGCCGTCGCGGCGCGGGCGGTGCCCGGTCAGCACCCGGGCGGGGACGGTCGCGCGACCGCGGCGGGAGCGGCGCGGGGCCGGGTGGGCCTGCGCCTGGGGCGGGGCCGGCGGGCGGCGCCGGGGCAGCGGCGAGGGGGCCGCGGTCGGCGCGGGCAGGCCCGGGCCGGAGTCGGTGACCTCGATCCGCAGGCGGTCGCCGCAGATCGACGCGGTGACCTGGAAGCCCTCGTCGGGCCGCCCGCCGGCGCCGTGCTCGACGGCGTTGGCGCAGGCCTCGCTGAGCGCGACGCCGAGGTCGTCGGCGATCTGCGGGTCGACGCCCGCCGTCGCCATGGCACCGAGCAGGATGCGCCGGGCCAGCGGGACGCTGGCCGGGTCGCGCTTGAGGTGCAGAGTCCACCAGATGTCCACGGGAGGTCCCTCCTGGCTGCGGCTCCACATACAACTAGGTATCTCCGGCCGTTCCGCCGGTGAACCGTGACGGAGGTCCGCGACCGCCCGTTCGGCGGATGGACTGGCGCGGTGGTCTGTGCCGAGCGGCGCACACGCGAGCGCACGCGCCTCGGCCGGACGGGGGATTCGTAGGCATTTCCCACCCTGCCCCCGGTGGCGTGGTAGGCGATGAGATGATGGCCCGGCCATGACTGCCCTCGCCGCCGCCCCGCACCCGGGCGCCCCCGCACCGGACGCGCCGGTGGGGGCCGCCGCCTGGGACCTGCGGCTTGCCAGGGCCGTTCCGTTCGCCCTCGTCTGCACCCTGATCGCGGCCGCCGGGCACGCCCTGACGGGCGGCGGCGACGTCGCCCCGCCCGCCCTCGCGACGGGCTTCGCGGCGGTGCTGGTGCTCGCGGTGGCGTTCGGCGGGCGGGAGCGTTCGCTGGCGGCCATCGCCGGTGCACTGGGCGCGGGCCAGCTGGGTCTACACTGCCTCTTCCACGGCTTCGGCGCCCTCGTCGGCGACTCCGGCGCCGCGTCGATGGCCGGGATGCACCACGGCGCTTCCGGCCCGCTGACCCTGCCGCAGGTGGCCGGCCGGCTGATCTGCAACGAGGCGCACCCGGGCACGCTGACCGGGCTGCCTGGCGGTCCGACGGCCGAGCAGCTGGTGTCGTCGGCCGGGCTGGACCCGGCCGCGTTCCCGGCCGTGCCGTGGTGGCAGGGCGGCGTGTTCGGCATGACGCCGGCGATGCTGGCGGGCCACCTGGCCGCGGCCCTGGTGGCCGGCTGGTGGCTGCGGCGCGGCGAGGCGGCGCTGTGGCGGCTGGTGCGGGTGGCCGCGACGGCCGCGCGCGAGCACTGGGCGGCGCCCCTGCGGTCGGCGTTCGCGCTGGTCGCGGCGCTGCTGCGGGGTCTGTTCGGGGCGGCGGGCCCGGCCCGCCGGTTCGGTGTCCGGGGCGGGGAGCACCCGCTGCCCGGGGGTGCCGTGCTGCGGCACAGCGTGGTGCGGCGCGGGCCGCCGGCCGGGGTGTTCGCGTACTGACCGGCCCCCTGGTGCCCCGTTCCTGCCGGGCACCGGGCGTGCGCAGGTCGCCGGGCCGCACCCGCGTTCACGTCGCGGCGGTCCGTGCGCCGTTCCACCCCCACACGTCCCCACGCGCGGACCCCGACCGGGCCTGATCCCGGCGGGCCGGTCCGCCGAGCTCCGAACGGAGACCCCGAACCCATGCGTTCCCTTCCCACCCGCCGCATCGCCGCCGCCCTCGCCGTCGCCGCCACCTCCGTCGTGGTGCTGGCCGGACCGGCCTTCGCGCACGTCACCGTGAACCCGGGCTCGGCCGCCCAGGGCGGTTACACGGCCGTCGACTTCCGGGTGCCGAACGAGAGCGACTCGGCGAGCACCGTGAAGCTCGAGGTCAACCTCCCGCTGGACCACCCGCTCGCCTCGGTCCGGACGCTGCCGATGCCGGGCTGGACCGCGACCGTCGAGAAGGCCAAGCTCGACAAGCCGATCAAGGTGCACGGCGCCGACGTCAACGAGGCCGTCTCCAGGATCACCTGGACCGCCGACGCCGGCACCAAGATCGCCCCCGGGCAGTTCCAGGAGTTCCGCGTCTCGCTCGGCCCGCTGCCGTCCGACGCCGACAGCATGGCCTTCAAGGCCCTGCAGACCTACGACAACGGCGACGTCGTCCGCTGGATCGACGAGTCCCAGGCCGGCCAGCCCGAGCCGGCCCACCCCGCGCCCGTCCTGAAGCTCACCAAGGCCGCCGGCGACGACGGCCACGGCGTCTCCGCCACCGCCTCCCCGGCCGCGGGCGGCCACGGGCACGGCGACAGCGCCGACCAGGCCCAGGCCTCGGACGGCGACAAGAAGAGCAGCGACTCCACCGCCCGGGTGCTCGGCGTCGTCGGCATCGTCGTCGGCGTGATCGGCACCGCCGTCGGCGTGATCGGCCTGCGCCGCAAGAGCGGCACCGCCTCCTGACCCCCGCGCCGGCGGGGCCGCTCCCGCACCCCGGGAGCGGCCC
>NZ_JBHWGD010000118.1:0-18303 GCF_042733235.1 Kitasatospora sp. NPDC059722 | reverse complement strand
CCCCCAAGCCCCGCGCAGCGGCCCCCACTACGCTAACCACAACCCCACCAACCATCACCCCCAACAGGAGCCGTCCCCGATGCCCGCCGCCCCCGCCAACACCCTCGCCCCCCTGTTCGCCGCCATCGACATCGGCGGCACGAAGATCGCCGGGGCACTGGTCGACGACCTCGGGCGGCTCCACCACCGGGTCCAGCTGCCGACCCCCGCCCAGGAGCCGGCCGGGGCGGTGTTCGCCGTCGTGCACAAGGTGCTGGACCAGCTGGCCGGATCACCGGACTGGGCCGCAGTGACCGCCCTCGGCATCGGCAGCGCCGGCCCGGTGGATCTCGTCCAGGGCACGGTGAGCCCGGTCAACATCCCCGGCTGGCGCGGCTTCCCGCTCGTCGCCGAATCAGCCGCACACCCGGCCGTGGCCGCCCGCCACCTGCCCGTACACCTGGCCGGGGACGGCGTCGCGATGGCCGCCGCCGAGCACTGGCGGGGTGCCGCGCGGGGCGCCGCGAACGCGTTGTGCCTGGTGGTGTCGACGGGCGTCGGCGCGGGCCTGGTCCTGGACTGCTCCGTCCGGCCCGGCCCGAGCGGGAACGCGGGTCACCTCGGCCACATCACGGTCGACCTGGACGGCGAGCCCTGCCCGTGCGGTTCGCGGGGCTGTCTGGAGGGCATCGCCAGCGGCACGGCGATCGCCCGCCGGGCACTCGCCGAGGGCTGGCAGCCGGCCGGGGAGGACCGTTCGGCCCGCGCCGTCGCCGAAGCCGCCACCGCCGGCGACCGGATCGCGCTGGCCTCCTTCGACCGTGCCGCCAAGGCCCTGGCGGCCGGGATCGCCGCCACCGCCACGCTCGTGGACCTCGACCGGGTGGTGATCGGCGGAGGAGTCGCCACCGCCGGGGAGCTGCTGTTCACCCCGCTCGCCCGGTACCTCGACGAGTACGCCGCCCTGCCGTACGTCCGGGGCCTCGACGTCCGCCACGCCGAACTCGGCACCGATGCGGGCCTGATCGGCGCCGCCGCCCTCTGCCGCTGACCCGCACGCCACGCGCCACGCACCACGCGCCATGCACCACGCGCCACGCACCGCGCACCACCCCCGACCCCCGGGAGACCCGCCATGCACCTTCTCCCTCCCTTCGCCCTGCTTCACAACCCGGTCCGCACCTACGCCTGGGGCTCCCTCACCGCCATCCCCGAGCTGACCGGCACAGCACCGACCGGCGCGCCACAGGCCGAGCTGTGGATGGGCGCGCACCCGTCCGCCCCGTCCCTCCTCCTCGACCCCGACGGCCCCACCACTCCGCGCCCACTCGACGAACTGATCGCCGCCGCCCCCGACACCCTGCTCGGCCCCGACACCGTCCACCGCTTCGGCCCGGTACTCCCGTTCCTCCTCAAGGTGCTCGCCGCCGACCGGCCGCTGTCCATCCAGGTGCACCCCACCCGGGCGCAGGCGGCCGCAGGGTACGACGACGAGGAGGCGCGCGGCATCCCGCTCGACGCGCCCGAGCGGATGTACAAGGACCGCGAGCACAAGCCCGAACTGCTCTGCGCCCTCACCGACTTCGAGGCCCTGTGCGGCTTCAGGCCGACCGCCGCCACCGCCGACCTCCTCGACACCCTCAACACCGTCAACACCCGCGACACCCCCAACACCCGCGACACCCCCAACACCCTCAACACCGTCAACACCCGCGACACCCCCAACACCCGCGACACCCGCGACGTCCCGATGCTCGCGCCCTGGGCCGACGCCCTCCGCAGCCGCCGCCCCGCCACCGAGGTCCTCCCCGACCTGCTACGCGAAGCCTTCACCAAGACCCGCCCCACCCACTCCGAACTCGCCACCCTCGCAGCACATTTACACCGTATCGCCGCCACCGACAGCCCGTACGCCGAGGCCTGCGCCGCCTACGCCCGCGCCGCCGACGAGCACCCCGGCGACCCCGGCCTCATCGCCGCCCTGCTTCTCAACCACGTCCGGCTGGCCCCCGGCCAGGCGCTCTACCTCGGAGCCGGAGTCCCCCACGCGTATCTGCGAGGCACGGGCGTGGAGTTGATGGCGAACTCCGACAACGTGCTGCGCTGCGGCCTCACACCGAAGCACGTCGACGTGGACGATCTCCTCGCCGTGACATGCTTCGACCCGTCCGAAGCAGACGTCCTCGACCCCACCGACGAGGGACAATTCCCAACCCCCACCCCCGAATTCAGCCTCTCCAGGCTCCACCCCACCGAGTGCCCCACCCGCGCCGACCTCCCCACCCCCCAGATCCTCCTCTGCACGGAGGCCGCAGCCCGCCTCCGGTCCCCCGACGGAGCCGTCCTCGACCTCCCTCGCGGAGCCGCCGCCTACCTGCGCCCGGGCGCCGGGCCGGTGTGGCTGACCGGCCCGGGCGCCGAGGTGTTCCGCGCCACCACCGGCGCGCCGGCTCAGGCGGGCAGCGGGTGGCCGAAGAGCAGGTCGTAGCCGTCGGGGAGCTGGTCGAGCACGCGATCGACGAGGTCCCCGGGCGCGAGGTCGACGGTGGTGCTGAGGACGGCCCCGATGTCCCACTGCGCGGTCGCCGGGGTGGCCCCGTCGATCCAGCCGACGACGGCCTCGACGAAGCGCTCGGCGGTCAGCGGTGCGCAGGTCGGTGCGGCGTCGCGCAGGAGGGTGGCATAGGCGCCGGGCAGGGCCTCGGCGAGCTCGCCCCGTTCGCCGCCGACCAGGTGCTCGCCGAGCAGGGCGAGCACGACGCGGGTGGCGTGGTCGGCCTCCGCGCGGCCCCCGTACTCCCCGCGTTCGACGACGCGGTCGAGGAAGTCCTCCGAGGAAATGGTCATCGCGTCCTCCTTCCGCCCGGTGGGTACCGGCGGGAAAACGGCGGCGACGACTGCCGCGGCGGCCGGGAGCGGAATGCGACCAGCGTGCGCGGGGGGACCGACGCAGCACGTCACCGACGCCGAACGTACCGGTGCCCGTGCTGCTCAGCGTACTGCGGAAGGGCGGGCGGGCGGACCGACGCCATTGTCGATCACACCCGAATTCGACCCGGTCCGTCAGGCCGCGGAGGCGCGGCACCGCCGGCGCGTGCGGCGCGCCGCGGTGGGCCCGCCGGCCCTGACCGGGACCCACTGCGGCGGCCCGGACGGCGGCGCCGTCGGCGCGACCGCGTCGGCCCGAAGGCACTCCGGCATAAACCCGGAGAGAAATCGCCGTTCGCTCTGGCTGAGTTTCCGCGAACGCCCGGATTCACGGTCCCTGGCGACCACCACGGTGCGGGCCCGCATAAAGACGAGTGGTTCCCGGCAGACATTCACCTCGACGTGTGCGGAACTACGCCCGAGCCGTTCGACGGAGAGCCGGACGGACAATGGCTCGGGCCGGTGATGCAACTGTTCCAGGTAATCGATCTCGTGCCGCGCGATGATGAATCCGGACGGGAAGAGCGATTCCCGCACGGCGGTCGCGTGGTGGCGGAACAGGTCGTAAATCCCCTCCTGGACGTAGCCGACCAGCCGGGCGTTGTTGATGTGCCCGTTCTCGTCGACGTCGCTCCACCGGGTGGGGCAGGCCAGCACGTGCGCGCACGGGTGCAGGGCGCTCACTGCCGCGTCAGCCCGGCGCCGGTCTCGGCGGGGAGCAGCGCCCGCTGCAACCTGGCGTAGTAGGCGGACTGTTCGCTCGCCATGCGGGCCGCGGTCCAGCCCTCCTCCGCGGCCTCGGCGGCGGTCTGCACGACCAGGCTGTCGAGCACCGCGTCGACCGAGCGGCAGAGTTCGGCGACGGCGGCCAGGCGCTCGGTGACGTCGGAGCCGCCGGCCGCGCTGCGGGCCGGGAAGGCGGCCAGCGAGTCGACCGCGAGGCGCAGATCGTCGACCGCGGCGGGCTGCTGCTCGGAAACGCAATTGCGCATGTTTTCTCCCGGAAAAGTCGCGGCAGGGCAGGGCCCGGCCCTGGTCGAATGCGTCGGATTACGCCGGGGGGAACGGTCGGACCACCCCCGGGCGGAACGGACGCTATCCCAGCCCGCACGGCCCGCGACAGGTTTGCGGACGATCAAGGGAAACTCACTTCCATTGGAGTAGTTTGGCGGGGCACAAAATATGCCGCATCAGCCGAATGCTCCGGCGCGGGGCGTGTATTCGCCACCCTCCGCCACCCCTGGTGCCGCGGCCGCCGTCACCAACCCCCGCCCCACCAGCGCGCCTTGTAGAGGTGGGTGCCGCGCAGGACCCGGGTGCCGCCGGGCCGGTGGAAGGTCAGGACGGAGGTGCACCAGTCGCACGGCGCGGTGTGCTCGGGGGCGACGGTGAGGAGGCGCCCGGTGCCGGGTTCGTCGCCGACGCTCTTGAGGTCGCGCTCGGCGGCGCGGTCGGCGAGCCGGACGGGGGTGAAGCGGCCGGCGGCGGTGTCGTACTGCCAGAGCGCGGTCAGGGTGCTCACCCAGAACCGTCCCGGCGCGGCGAGGACGGGCGCGAGGTCGTGCCCGCCGCGGCCGGGCAGCGGGACGGCGCGGACGGCGGTCAGCGCGGGCGCAGCCGGGGTGCCGCCGACGCGGAGGGCGGTCAGTTCGTCGTCGCCGAGCGCCCAGAGCAGGCCGGTGCGCCGGTCCCACTGGACGCCGTGCGCGCCGGGGAGCGGGTACTCGGCGTGCGCGGTGGCCCGCGGCCCCTGCGAGGCGGTGTAGACGCGCACCCAGCCGCCCTCGCTCGCGGCCACGGCGACGTTGCCGTCGGGGAGCAGCTCGATGCTGTGCGGGTTGGCCGCCGCCCCGGCGTCGGTCGCCCAGCGGGTCGCGCCGGTGGTGGTGTCCACGACGGCGGCGAGGCCGCCGGAGGCGGTGACGAGCAGGAAGCGCCGGCCGCCGCGTATTCGGCTCTTGGCCTCGTCCGGAGCGGTCCACGTGGTGGCGGGCCCGAGGTCGGCGAGGTCGGGCGCCAGGTCGGCGCTCCAGCTCCAGACGACGGGCAGCCGGTCGGGGCCCCGGTAGGCCATCAGCTCCTCGGCGCTCTGCAGGACGAGCACGCGCCGCGACCCCTGGTCGACGACGGCCACCGCCCAGCCGGGCTCGACCGCGTACGCCCCGGCGGCGGGCGCGCAGAGCAGCAGGGCACACAGGCCCACGAGCGTCCTCCTCGGCACGCCACCACCGTGCCGGGCCCGCGCGCCCGCCGCACGGCACACGCAGCCGAACGGGCGTGCGAACCGTCGCCCGACCTCCCTGCACCCTCGCCGCCCCACCCCGCAGGCCCGCCGCCCAGATCCGACCCGACTCCGATCCGCATCCAGTCCGACTCCGACCCGACTCCACACCGGTCAAGCCTTGGTAAAGTCCGGTCGGGCCCCTGGCAGTACCATTTCACGTATCACATCATGCTCCCCATGAGAAAAGTCATCGCCCTCCTCTCGGCCGCCGCGGCCGTCGCCGCCCTGGGCGGAGCCGCCTCCGCCGCCGAGCCCGACACCGCCGCCCTGGAGGACACCGGCCAGGGCAGCCTCGTCTGGAGCTCCTGCAACGACGCCACCACGCCGGCGCTCCAGTGCGCGATGCTCGACGTCCCCGTGAACTACGCCGACCCGCACGGCCGGAAGATCAAGATCAAGCTGAACCGGCTGCCCGCCACCGCCCCCAAGGACAAGCAGCAGGGCCCGATCCTGCTCAACCCGGGCGGCCCCGGCGACTCCGGCCTCTGGATGCCCGCCTACATCTCCGGGCAGATCCCGAAGGACGTCGCCTCCACCTACGACTGGATTGGCTTCGACCCGCGCGGCACCAACGCCAGCGACCCCCATGTCGTCTGCGACGCCCACTACTTCGACGCCGAGCGCCCCGACTACCAGGTGAGCCAGGGCACGTCGAAGGCATGGCTGAAGAAGGCCGCCGGGTACGCCGCCGACTGCGCGGCCGACTGGTCCTGGCTGCTGCCGCACATGACGACGGTCGACAACGCGCGCGACATGGACAGCATCCGCCGCGCCCTGGGCGTCCAGAAGATCAACTTCTACGGCGGCTCGTGGGGCACCTCACTGGGCTCGACGTACGGCCAGCTCTTCCCGAAGCACGTCCGCCGGATGGTGCTCGACAGCATCGTCGGACCGACCATCAGCTGGTACGACCACAACATCCTGCAGGACAAGGAGCACCAGCGCCGCTTCGACGCCTTCGCCGACTGGGCCGCCAAGGCCGACTCCGTCTACCACCTCGGCACCGACCGGGCCGCCGTCGAGAAGGCGTACGCCCAGGTCGAGGACGCCCTGCGGAAGGACCCGGTCGACGCCGCGCCCGCGCCCGGCAAGATCGGCCCGGCCGAGTTCGAGGACACCTTCTACGGCGGCGGCTACAACTTCCTGCGCTGGCCCCGGATGGCGACCGTCCTGTCCTCCTACCTCGTCCAGCACGACACCCGGCCGCTGAACATCGCCTACAACAAGTACGCCGCGCCCGGCTCCGACGACGGCACGTTCCCCGCCTACAACGCCGCGCAGTGCACCGAGAACGCGTGGCCGCGCGACTGGGAGACCTGGAAGAAGGACCAGGCCAAGGTCAACGCCGAAGCGCCGTTCTACACCTATAACAACATGTGGTACAACGCCGCCTGCATGTTCTGGCCCTACCAGGGCAACCAGGCCGGCCGGCTGAAGATCACCGGCAAGGGCCTCCCGCCCGTCCTCCTCTTCCAGGCCACCGAGGACGCCGCCACCCCGTACGAGGGCGGCCTCGCGATGCACGACGCGCTTCCGGGCAGCAAGCTGGTCGTGCAGGACGGCGGCAGCTTCCACGAGATCCTCTTCCACGGCAACGCGTGCCTGGACGACACCTTCACCGCCTACCTGCGCGACGGCAGCCTCCCCGACGGCAAGGGCCGCGTCGCCAAGACCTGCGCCCCGGAGGCCGATCCGGCCCCCGTACTGGTGACGCCGCCGCCCACCCTCACCGCCAAGACCGCGGCCCCGGCGGCGCCGCTGTCGCCCACCGACCCGGAGGCCGTGCACGGCGTCCTGCGGTGACTCACCTCCGTGGGGGGGGGCCCGCGGCGGCGGGGGGGGTCGCCGGGCTGCGGGCGCACCCCCCTCCCCCGCGGCCCCCGGGGGGGGGGGGGGGCCCCCCCCCCCCCCCCCGGCCCCGGCCCGCGGCCCGGGCTCCTCACACGAAGTTCTTGTCGATCAGCAACCGGAGGATCGCCGAGTACTGGTCGGGGAAGTCCATCGGGACGATGCCGAACCGGGCCCGCTCGGCCTTCCGCGCATCGAGGTAGGCGAACACCTCGGGCATGATGAACCGGGCGTTGTGCCGCGGGAAGTCGAGACCGCCGGAGAAGCTGGTGAAGTTCGCGAACATCCGCGTCGCGCCCGGGTCCAGGAAGGCCCTGTCGAACTGGGCCGTGACGAGCCGCGCCTTCTGGGAGTTCTCGACGCCGTCCCAGCGGTCCTGGGTGTCGAACCAGTCGTTGGTGCCGCTGGACCACTGGATGACCGACCACGGGTTGTCGAAGTCGGCCACCAACACGATCCTCCCGCGCGCCTCGCCCAGGGCGGGCCAGCGGGCGTCCGTCCAGAACCAGCGCCGGAAGCCGAAGTCGTCCAGGTAGTAGTCGATCCGGCGCTGGAACTCGGCCGCGTCGAGCCGGTTGCCGCCCGCGTACTCGTTCTTGATCCGCATCACCACGACCTCCCCCGCATGCGCGCTCAGGAACGAGGTGCACTGGTTGAGCACGTCCTGGAGCCGGATGTACTGGTAGTTGTCGCTGTGGTAGATCCCCAACTCGCTCGCCGTGCCTTCGAGTCCGTTGCAGCGAATGTCCAGGAACCGTATGCCGCGCTGGAGTTGGTCGGGGATGCCCCAGTTCTGGGTGTGCGACCACTCCGTGCCGTGGAGGGGGTCCGTACAACAGGAGTCGTGGGTGCCCGGGACGGTCAAGCCGGTCAGCGGGACGCCGTCGTCGAGACGGCCCATCCACTCCCGGTCGTCGACCTCCGCGGCGCGCGGCACGCGGCCCGCCGCGACGGCGGGGGCGGTCGCGGGGGCGGTCAGCGCGCCGGCGGCGAGCGCGGCGGCACCGGCCTTCAGGGCTGTGCGGCGGGGCATGAGGCTCATCCGTACTCCCGGACTCGGGGGCGCCCGGCGGGGCGCCCGCAGGAAGTGGTGCTCTCACTATGCTCCAACGTGCCCAGGGGGCAAGGTGGTTCACGCGCGCACGGTCCTCACCGAACCGCCTCCGTACGGCCATGAACACAAGTCGGGAATCATGACGAATACGGCCGAAGGGGCGAAGCCGCGTGACCGCACCGCCGCCGCCGGCGTTGTCAGGCCATCACGCCAGCCTCCGGAGGCCCGCCCATGCGCACCGCCCTGCTCAGTGCCCTGCTCCTCGGCGCCCTCGCCGTCCCCGCCGCCGCGACCGCCGCGACCGCGACCGCCGCGCCCCAGGCCCGCGAGGTGAACCAGGGCTACAGCATCCCCGTGGGCGCCGTCACCGACCTCGGCGCACTGCCGGTGCTCGGCAGCCTCGGGCTGGACTTCGCCCGGCTCCTGGGGCAGTAGACCGCGTCCGCCACCGAAGCCGCCACCGGCACACACCGCCGGTGGCGGCTTCGCGTTGCCCGGAAACACGCGCCCGCCACCGCGCGACACATCCCGCAACACACCGTCACAGCGCCGCAACACCCGTTCCCACCAGCCAAGATGCCGATTGACATCGGCCCACGGCCTTCAGCACGATGAGCCCCGAACCGCGTCGCAGCGAGCCGGAAGGAGGGCCCGTGCACACCGCCGTCCAGCGCGTCCCGCGCGCCGCCGCCCTCCCCGCCCGCCGCTGTTGTCGCGGCACCCGGGCGCTCTGACCGCCCCACACCTCCGGGCGCACCCACCGGCCCCCGAGCGCACCGACCGCTCCCCGCACGCCCTCCGCCGTGCCGCCCCACCCCGCCCGCTCGCTCGCCCCGGCCCAGCCGTGCCCGGACCACGGGCCGCTGCTGCCATCACCCGTCCCCGCCAGGGGATTCGAAGGGACATCCACCATGACCGACCTCCGCCTCACCCCCGCCGCCGGCCGGATCGGCGCGATCGTCCACGACGTCCGCCTCGGCGGCGACCTGCCCGCCGACACCGTGGCCGCCCTCGAAGCCGCCCTGTACGAGCACAAGGTGCTGTTCTTCCGCGGCCAGAAGCACCTCGACGACGCCGAACACGAGGCGTTCGCCCGCCTGTTGGGGCACCCGGTCGGCCACCCCACCGTGCCCAGCGCCGACGGCCGGTACGTCTTCGAGCTCGATGCCACGAAGGGCGTGCGGGCCAACAACTGGCACACCGACGTCACGTTCGTCCCCTCCTACCCGAAGGCCTCCATCCTCCGCGCGCTCGAACTCCCGCAGGCCGGCGGCAGCACGGTGTGGGCGAACACCGCCGCCGCCTACCAGGACCTCCCCACGCCGCTCAAGGCCCTCGCCGACGGCCTGCGCGCCGTCCACACCAACGACTACGACTACGCGGCGAACCTCGCCCTGCGCCCCGAGCTCGCGGACAACGCCGAGGTGGCGAAGCTGTTCCGCGAGGTGTTCGTCTCCACCGCGTTCAAGACCGAGCACCCGGTGGTCCGCGTGCACCCCGTCACCGGCGAACGAACCCTGCTGCTCGGCGCGTTCGCGCAGAGCATCCAGGGCGTCTCCGGCGCCGACGGCCGGGCGCTGATCGGCATCTTCCAGCGCTACGTCGAGCGGCTGGAGAACACCGTCCGCTGGGACTGGCAGGTCGGCGACGTCGCGATCTGGGACAACCGCGCCACCCAGCACTACGCCGTCAACGACTACGGCGACGAGCCCCGCCTGGTGCGCCGGATCACCCTGGACGGCGACCTCCCGGTCGGCGTCGACGGCACGCCGAGCCGGCTCCTGGCGCCCGTCGACCCGCCGCGCGTGGCCGGCCTCGTCCCCGCCGAGGAACTCGACAAGGAGCTCGGCAAGGACCTCGAACCGGCCGCCTGACCCCGCGCCCACGCCCACCGCCGTCCCTGCGCCAGCACCGAAGGACCCGCCCGATGACCGCATCCACCACTCCCCCCGCCCCCGGCCTCACCCGCCGCGCCCTGCTGCGCGGCGGCGCCGCCGGAGCCGGCCTGCTGGCCCTCGCGGCCTGCCGGTCGGCGGCCGACCAGGCGGCCCCGGCCGCCGACGCCTCGGCCGGCCCGCGCAAGGGCGGCGTCCTGACGGTGGGCACCGGCGTCGACGTCACGCCGAGCCTGCTCTTCGCCCAGAGCGCCAACACGCTCGTCCAGCGGCTCGTCTTCAACACGCTGACCAGGTACGACGACCAACTGCGCCCGCAGCCGGAGCTCGCCACCTCGTGGCAGGTCGCCCCGGACGGCACGAGCGTGACGCTCCGGCTGCGCGAGGACGTCCGGTTCCACAACGGACGGCGGTTCACCGCCGACGACGTCGTGTTCGCGGTGCAGAACCTCCAGAACCCGGTCCGCTCGGCCCAGTTGCGGTCCACCGCCGCGACCGTCACCGACTTCCGCAAGAACGGCGACTTCGAGCTGACACTGGTCCTCGCGCACCCGGTGAGCAATCTGTTCGACCTCTTCGAGTTCATGATCATCCCGGATCGCGACACCGTCGAGGAGGCCGTCGCCGGGGCGAAGCTGATCGGCACCGGCCCGTTCACCCTCACCGACCGCAAACCCGGCTCCTCGCTCACCTTCGCCCGCAACGACGCCTACTGGAACCCGGGGCGGCCCCACCTCGACGGCGTCGAGATCCGGATCATCCCGCAGCCCGAATCCCTGCTGTCCTCCCTCAGGACCGGCCAGACCCACCTGTCCTACAACGTCCGCGGCAAGGACGTCGCCACGCTCAAGGACGACCCGCAGTTCCGGATCAAGCAGTACGACACCGGCGCCGGCGCCTACTACATCGGCGCCAACGTCACCGCCGAGCACGTCGGCGACAAGCGCGTCCGCCAAGCCATCGCGTGGGCGATCGACCGCGACCGCTTCGTCCAGCAGGCGCTCGGCGGCTACGGCACCGTCTCCTCCGTCCCCTGGCCCAAGTCCTCACCCGCGTACGGCGACGCCGACGCCGCCCACTACCACCACGACCCCGACCGGGCCCGCGCGCTGCTCAAGGAGGCCGGGCTCGGCACGATCACCCTGCCGTTCGCGCACACCGCCGACCCCGGCTCGACCGCGATCGCGCAGATCCTCCAGTACGACCTCAAGCAGGTCGGCATCGAGCTCGTCCTCCAGCCCACCGACTCGCCGACCATGCAGAAGCAGCTCATCGCCCAGACCATGCCCGCGCTGTGGACGCTCAGCCACGGCTTCGCCCAACTCCAGCCCGCCACCCTGGCGGTGAGCGCCTACCCGTTCAACGAGGCCAGGAACAGCTCGCACTTCTCCTCGCCGGCCTACACCGACATCGTGCAGAAGGCCTGGAACCGCCCCGCCGGCGACGGCCCCGAGGCCGCGGCCCTCTACCGGCAGATCACCGACGTCCTGCTGGACGAGGCGTTCGTCATCGACCTCGCCATCGCCGGACTCGTCGAGGTCGCCGGCCGCAAGGTCCAGGGCGCGACCCTCAACAAGTACAGCTACCTCAACCTCGACGACGCCCACCTCACGGCCTGATGGAGCCGCACGTGCGCACCTTCCTGCTCAAACGGCTCCCCAGCGGGCTGCTCGTCCTCGTCCTCGCCTCCTTCCTCGTCTTCCTCATCCTCCGGCTGATCCCCGGCGACCCGGCCACCACGCTCGCCGGCCCGGACGCCTCACCCGCCGCCGTCGCCGCCATCCGCGCCCGACTCGGGCTCGACCAGCCGCTGTTCGGCCAGTACCTGAGCTGGCTCGGGCACCTGATCAGCGGTGACCTCGGGCCCAGCTACGCGATCGGCGGGCAGGTCGCCGACCTGATCGGCGACGGGATCGCCGCGACCGTCCAACTCACCGCCGGGGCCCTGCTCCTGGTCGTGCTAATCGCCGTGCCGCTGGCCGTCCTCGGCGCCACCACCGGACGACGCCCGGTCGCCGCCGCCGTCCGGGCCGTGACGACCGCCGTCCTCGCCGTCCCGCCGTTCGTCACCGGCGTGCTCCTGGTGCTGGTCTTCGCCGTCTCGCTCCGGATCCTCCCGGCCGGCGGACACGAATCCCTGCTCGACGCACCGGACTTGGCCGTCCAGTACCTCCTCATGCCCGCCGTCTGCCTCGCCCTGCCCAGCGCCGCCATCCTCGCCCGCTACCTCAAGGACGGCATCGAGCGCGCCCTCGCCGAGGATTACGTCCGCACCGCCACCGCCCTCGGCGTCTCCCGCCGGCGCATCCTCTGGCAGCACGTCCTGCCCAACGCGCTGCCGCCCGCGGTCACCGTGCTGGGCCTCCAGATCGGCCAACTCATCGCCGGAGCAGTCCTGGTGGAACGCATCTTCGCCTGGCCCGGGCTCGGCCAGCTGATCGAGCAGGGCGTCGCGCGCCGCGACTACCCCGTCGTGCAGGACCTCCTGCTGCTCGTCGTCGCCGTCTACGTCACCGTCCAGTTGCTCACCGACCTGGTGCACGCCTGGCTCGACCCGCGCGTCCGCTGGGAGTGACCCCATGACCACCACCACCCTTCCGCTTGCCCGAAACCGTTACCTCACAGGCCTGTCGACCTGGCGCGGCCTCGCCGGACTGGCCCTCGTCGGCCTGCCCGCCCTCGCCGGACTGCTCGCCCCGCTGCTCACCGACGCCGACCCGGACGCCCAGGGTCCGCTCGCCCTGGCCGGGCCGGGCGCCGGACACCCGCTCGGCACCGACGACCTCGGCCGCGACCTGTTCAGCCGGGTCCTGCACGGGATCACCGCCGACCTCGGGATCGTCCTGCTCGCCGTGCCGGCCGGCGCGCTCCTCGGCTGCGCGTTCGCACTGCTCGCGGCCACCTCCCGGTGGGCCGACCTCGCCGTCCAGCGGGCCTTCGACCTGCTGCTCTCCTTCCCCGGACTGATCCTCGGGCTCGCCGTCACCGCCGTGCTCGGACCGGGCCGCTGGCCGGTCGTCGTCATCATCGCGATCGCCGAAATCCCCTATTTCGGGCGCCAGTTGCGCGCCGGGATCCTGGTGCAGCGGGAACGCGATTACGCGGTCGCCGCACGCGTCGGCGGCGCCACCCGGCGGCGGGTCCTCCTCCGGCACGTCGTCCCGAACGCCGTGGACCCGCTGATCGTCCAGACCGCCGTCGCCCTCTCCGTCGGCGTGTTCATCGAGGGCGCGCTGAGCTTCCTCGGTCTCGGCGTCCGGCCGCCCGAGCCCACCCTCGGCAGCATCCTCAGCCAGTCCGTCGCCTACCTCGCCACCCACCCCGCCTTCGCCGCCGGGCCGCTCGCCGCCACCACCGCGCTGGTGCTCGGCTTCACCCTGCTCGCCGAGGCCCTGAACCGGGGGATCCGCCGATGACGCCCGTGCTCCGAGTCACCGACCTCACCGTGGAGTTCGACGGCACCCGAACCGCCGCCGAACCCCCGGCCGTCGACGGCGCGGACTTCGGCCTCGCCCCCGGCGACACCCTCGGGATCGTCGGCGAGTCCGGCTCCGGCAAGTCCACGACCGCCCTCGCTCTGCTCCGCATGCTGCCCCCCGGCGGCCGGATCACCACGGGCTCGGTCGAACTCGCCGGGCAGGACCTCGCCGGCCTTCCCGAGGACGGACTGCGGGCGCTGCGCGGCAGGCGGATCGCGATGATCTTCCAGGACCCGATGTCCTCGCTCAATCCCGTCCTCACCATCGGCCGGCAGCTGGACGAGGCGCTGCGCGCGCACGGCTCCCTGCCGCGCGCCCAACGCACCGCACGCGCCGTTGAGTTGCTCGACCTGGTCGGCATCCCGGACGCCGCCGACCGCCTGCGCGACCACCCGCACCAGTTCTCCGGCGGCCAGCGCCAGCGCATCATGATCGCCCTCGCGCTCGCCCACGACGCCGAGGTGCTGGTCGCCGACGAGCCCACCACCGCGCTCGACCCGACCGTCCAGCAGCAGATCCTCGGCCTGCTCACCCGGATCAACCGCGAGAGCGGCACCGCCCTCGTCGTGATCAGCCACGACCTCGGCGTGATCGCCCGCACCTGCCGCCGGCTCCTGGTCATGCGGGCAGGACGGATCGTCGAGCAGGGCGACACGGCCGACATCCTCACCGACCCCCGACACCCTTACACCCGACAACTCCTGTCAGCCGTGCCACGCCTCGATGAACCCTCCACGGCCGCCGCCAACAGCACCCCCGGCACCCAACCCCTGCTCACCGTCGACGGATTGCGCAAGACCTACGGCTCCCGCCGCCGGTCCGTCACCGCCCTCGACGGCGTCGACCTCGTGCTGCACCCCGGCGAGACGCTCGGCCTGGTCGGCGAGTCCGGCTCCGGCAAGTCCACGCTCGCGAAGGCGCTCGTCCAGGTCCACGCCCCGTCGGCCGGTGAAATCCGCTACGGCGGCGAACCGTTGGGCCGGACGCCCCGTCGAGAGATCCAGATGGTCTTCCAGGATCCGTACTCCTCGCTCAACCCCCGGATGACCGTCGGACAGATCGTCGCCGAGCCGCTCGTCGCCCACCGCCTCGGCGACCGCGCCGCGCGCGCCGCCCGGGTGGCCGACCTGCTCACCCAGGTCGGCCTCGACCCGGCGGTGGCCGACCGGCACCCGCGCGCCTTCTCCGGCGGCCAACGCCAACGCATCGGCATCGCAAGGGCGCTGGCGCCCGAACCGCGCGTGCTGATCTGCGACGAACCGGTCTCCGCGCTCGACGTCTCGATCCAGGCCCAGGTCATCGACCTGCTCACCCGGCTCCAGCGCGAACTCGGCCTCGCCGTCCTGTTCATCGCCCACGACCTCGCCGTGGTGCGCCGGGTCAGCCACCGGATCGCCGTCATGCACCGCGGCCGGATCGTCGAGACCGGCCCCGCCGACCGCGTCGTCACCAACCCCGAACACCCGTACACCGCCGAACTCCTGGCCGCCGTCCCCCGTCCGGACGAGGCCCGGCCCACCACCCGGAGCACCGCGTGACCACCTCTCCAGACCCGCACCGCCGCGACCCGTACGCCGGCTTCCCCGGCACCGTCGGGCGCACCTTCCGCGCGTCCACCCCCGCCTGGCCCGCCCGCGTCCGACCGCGCGAGGGCACGCCGAACATCGTCGTCGTCCTCATCGACGACATGGGCTACAGCGACATCGGCCCGTTCGGCGCCGAGATCCCCACCCCCACGCTCGACCGGCTCGCCGCCACCGGTGTCAAACTCGCCAACTACCACACCATGCCGCTCTGCTCGCCCGCCCGCGCGGCCCTGCTCACCGGCCTCAACCCGCACCGCGTCGGCTACTCCTTCGTCGCCAACGCCGACCCCGGCTTCCCCGGCTACGGCATGGAGGTCGCCGGCGACATCCCCACCCTCGCCGAACTCCTGCACGACGCCGGCTACGCCACCTACGCCGTCGGCAAGTGGCACCTGACCCGCGACTCCGCCTCCAGCGCCGCCGACGACCGCGCCAACTGGCCGCTACAGAAGGGCTTCGACCAGTACTACGGCGTCCTCGAAGGCCTCACCAGCCTGTTCCACCCTCACCAACTCGTGCGCGACAACAGCCCGTTGGACATCGACGAGTTCCCCGACGGCTACTACTACACCGACGACGTCACCGACCAGGCCATCGCGATGGTCAAGTCCCTGCGCGCCCACGACGCGGACAAGCCCTTCTTCCTCTACCTGGCCCACAACGCCGTCCACGGCCCGCTCCAGGCCAAGCCCGAGGACCTCGCCCGCCACAAGGGCCGGTACGACGGCGGCTGGGACGAACTGCGCGCCGCCCGCTTCGCCCGCCAGCTCGCCGCCGGCCACTTCCCGCCCGGCACCGAACTGCCCGACCGCAACTCCGAGGCCGGGTACGACGTCGGCCCCTGGGACGAGCTCACCGACGTCCAGAAGAAGCTGTACGCCCGCTACATGGAGGTGTACGCGGCGATGGTCGACAACGTCGACCAGAACCTCGGCCGGCTCACCGACACCCTGGCCGCCCTCGGCGAACTCGACAACACCATCATCGTGTTCACCAGCGACAACGGCGGCACCGGCGAGGGCGGCCCGGAGGGCACCCGCAGCTACTTCAGCCGGTTCGTCCACCACCCGGACCTCCCCGACGACTGGAACCCGGACGTCGAGCGGGAGATCGAGCTGATCGGCGGCCCGCAGAGCCTCGTCCACTACCCGCGCGGCTGGGGCATGGCCTCCAACACCCCGTTCCGCTTCTACAAGGGCCAGACGTACGCGGGCGGCGTCCGCGTCCCGTTCGTCCTCTCCTGGCCCGCCGGCCTCCCCCGCGCCGAGGGCGACACCGGCGTCCGCACGCAGTACCAGTACGTGACCGACATCCTGCCGACGCTGCTCGAACTCGCAGCCGTAGACCGGCCATCGACCCGAAACCACCAACCAGTGCAGTCCCTGGACGGCATCAGCTTCACCTCCGTCCTGCGCGACAGCGGCGCGGCCAGTACGCACTCCGAGCAGTACTGCGAGATGACCGGCAACCGCAGCTACTACCGCGACGGCTGGAAGCTCGTGACGCTGCACCGCCCCGGCACGCCGTACGACGACGGCGAGTGGGCCCTGTACGACCTGCGCACCGACCCGACCGAGATCCACGACGTCGCCGCCGAACACCCCGGCCTGGTCAAGGAGTTGTCGGAGGCCTGGGAGGCCGCCGCCTGGCGCAACGGCGTCTTCCCGCTCGCCGACGGCAGCGGCGCCCTCGCCCTGCGCGGGCCCGAGGCCGAACGCCTGCGGCGCCCGGTCACGCTGCTGCCCGGCACCCCCGAGCTGGAACGCTACCGCTCCTCCCGGCTGATCGCCTTCCGCTCCTTCACGATCGAGGTCGCCCTCGACGACCACCGGGACGGCGACCAGGGCGTGCTCGTCTCCCACGGCGACCAGGGCGGCGGCTACAGCCTCTACGTCGAGGACGGCCGCCTCCGCTTCGCCTACAACCAGTACGGCGAGCTGCACGAGACCGACGCCGGACCGCTCCCGGCCGGCAGCCGGCTCGTCACCGTCGCGGCCGAGGCCGTCGCCGACCTCAAGTGGCTGTTCCGCCTGCACGTCGACGGCGCGGAGACCGGCCGGCTCGGGCCCGTCCACCAACTCATCGGCATGGCACCGTTCCAGGGCATCAGCGTCGGCGTCGACCGCAAGTCCCCGGTCTCCTGGCCCGTCCACGAACGCCACCGCTCCTTCCGCTACACCGGCGCCCTCCACTCGGTGACCTACGTGCCCGGCGACCCGGCACCGTACGACCCGGAAACCGTCGCCCGGGCACTACAGGCGGCGGCGGCCGCCTTCGAATAGCCGCCGAGATCGCCAAGTCCCGGTTCCCACGGCCCCCGCCGCGTTAGGCTCGACAGGACGCGGCGGGGCCCGCGCGACCGACCCAGGGGAGGACGCATTGATCGGGGACCTGCTGCCGGACGTCGTGGCGGCCGAAGTCGCGTACGACGACCCGCCGGAGGCCCGACTCGAACCCGCCGAGGCCGCCGTCATCGCCAAGGCCGTCGACAAGCGCCGCCGCGAGTTCACCACCGCCCGCCACTGCGCCCGCGCCGCGCTCGCCCGCCTCGGCGTCGCCTACCGCCCCATCATCCCCGGCCACCTGGGCGCGCCGAGCTGGCCGGACGGCGTCGTCGGCAGCCTCACCCACTGCGACGGGTTCCGCGCCGCCGTCGTCGCCCGCGCCACCGACCTCGCCTCCGTCGGCATCGACGCCGAACCCGCGCTGCCGCTCCCGGACGACGTACTGGAGATCATCTCCCTCCCCGACGAGCAGAAGCGGATCGCCTCGCTGCTGCTGCTGCGCCCCGACATCCCGTGGGACCGCATCCTGTTCAGCGCCAAGGAGTCCGTCTACAAGGCGTGGTTCCCGCTGACCGGCAAGTTCCTGGACACCAGCGAGGCCGACCTCGTCCTCTCCCCCGACGGCACCTTCACAGCCCGCCTCCTGGTCCCCGGCCCGATCGTCGGCACCCGCCGCATAGACGGCTTCGAGGGCCGCTGGTCAGTCCGCGACGGCCTCCTGGCCACCGCCATCGCCGTCACCCCGTAACCGATCCCCACACCCCCAACCACCCCGCACCAACGCACCCACCCCAACCACCCCCCTCCCCGCACCAACGCACCCACCCCAACCACCCCCCTCCCCCCAAACCCTCCCCAGCGAGAGGGTGCGCTGCGGGAGGGGGTGGCGGAGGGGGTGGCCGCGGAGAGGGGCGTGACGGGTGATTTTCAGACTGCCAACGGCGAGAACACCCCACCCACAGAGT
>NZ_JBHWGD010000117.1:0-18556 GCF_042733235.1 Kitasatospora sp. NPDC059722 | reverse complement strand
GGCAGAGGCGGAGGATACGAGATTCGAACTCGTGAGGGGTTGCCCCCAACACGCTTTCCAATTCTCCCGAACGCCGTCCGCCGGGGTTCACACCCGTCCTGACCTGCGCCGGAGTGAACCGCTGGGCGGCGGCTGAACCCGGCTGGACGGGGGTGAATGAGACCAAAACTGAGACCAGCTGGCTCCGCTCACCAGGCCCGACAGCCCCTACTCACGACGCCTCTGGTCAGCTGGCTCCTGCCTCTACGCGCCATGAGGCGAGCCCGCTCCTAAGCACGGGGACTGTCCGGATCGGGGGCGGGCAGTGGCCAGTTGGGGTGGGCGAGGTGGCGGCGCAGGGCGTCGAGGCGGGCGAGGTGGTGGTCGAGGGCGGCGTTGACGGTGCTCGTGGTGGCGGCCACTCGTGCTTCGAGGTCGTGGATCCGGTCCAGGAGGTCCTGCCAGCGCCTTTCGGCGGCGGTGGCAGGGTCAGGCGCGGCGTCGGTCGCTGTCATCGCGGAGCTGGGTGGTGTGGTGGGTGAGGGCGTCGAGGCGGGTGGCGAGGTGGCCCTGGCCGGTTCCGAGGTGGGGGCGGACGGCGGCGAGGGGCTCTATCAGGTCGGCGGGGTCGGTGGCGCCGAGGGCGGCGGTCAGGGCGGCCTGGGCGGGACGGGCGCCGGGAGCGAGTGCGGCCGTGGTGATCTGGGCGGCGAGGACCCGCAGCTCGGCGGCGTTGTCGCGGGCCCAGACGGTGACCGATCGGTCGGCGGCTCGCCGGTCACGGACAGCCTTGACCCGTTCCGCGCCGGTACCGGACCGCGAAACTTCGGCGGCGGGCTTGAGGCGCAGGTAGCGGTTCTCGGCGGCCTGGCGGCTGGCGACGCCCATCGGGTGGGCGAGGTCGGCCCAGGTGGCGCCGGCTTCCCGGGCGCTCTCCACCAGGCCGGCCTCCCAGCCGGCGAGCTGGCCGCGTAGTTCGCGCAGCAGGACGAGTGCGGCCAGGGCCTGCTCGGGGCCTTCCCGCTCACCGGGGGCGGTCGGGGGCCGGGACGCGGGGTTCTGGGCGGTGCGGACGGCGTCGTCGATGGCGGCCAGCGCCGCCGCGGCTGCCAGGAACGAGACGGGCTCGACCGGCGGGCAGGCGTTGGGGGCGGCTCTGCGGGACTTCTCGCTCATGCAGTCACTCTATAGGCGACGCGGCGACTTGTCATCGGATGGATGACGCGCTAGAAAGGAGTCAGGTGAAGCGCACTGGCTCCCACAGCCCAACCACCTGGAGGTGTTTCGCAATGCTGCTGCGCACTGACCCGTTCCGTGAGCTGGACCGGCTGACCCAGCAGTTCCTCAACACGACCGGCACCTGGTCGCGTCCGACGCCGATGCCGTTGGACGCCTACCGGGCCGGCGACGAGTACGTGATCTGCTTCGACCTGCCGGGGGTTGACCCGGAGGCGATCGACATCGACGTCGAGCGGAACATGGTGACCGTCAAGGCCGAGCGCCGCCCGCGCCAGGAAGGCGAGGGCATCAAGTGGGAGCTGTCCGAGCGCCCGCTCGGCGTGTTCTCCCGCCAGGTCATGCTCTCCGACACCCTCGACCCCGCCGGGATCACCGCCGACTACGACGCCGGCGTGCTGACCCTGAAGATCCCGGTCGCCGAGAAGGCCAAGCCCCGCAAGATCGAGATCAGCCACAGCGGAAGCCGCAAGCAGATCCAGGCCTGATCCGTTCCCCGATGCCGTTCCGGCCGCCCCTGATCTCTCCCCCTCGATCGAATGGGGCGGCCGGAACATCCCTCGACCGCCGGGCCGGCCTACTTGGACCGGCCTACCAGCAGCGACGCGGAAACGCCATGAACGGCCAGAGCAACCAGCCCTTCATCGTGCGAGCCCACGGCGAGATCGACCTCGACGCCGCACCCTCGCTGCACCGTGCTCTGGCCACCGCGCTCGAGTCGCACCGGGAGGTGGTGCTGGATCTGTCGGAGGTGACGTTCATGGACTGCGCGGGCCTGGGCGCCTTGGTCCGGGCCCAGGGCCAGGCCGACCGGTGCGATGCCCGCCTGGTCCTGCGCGGGGCCGGCCGCTGCGTGATGCGGCTGCTCAAGCTGACCGGTCTGCACCGGCGCCTGGCTGTCGAGCCTTGAGGCCACCCGGGCGCGCCGGGCCTCGGTACGGAGGAAGAACCGCGATGACGCTTCGATGGGAGACGTTCCTGGAAGAGGTCCGGGAGCGCGGTGAGTACGACAGCCCGCAGGAGGCCGAGCGGGCCGCCCGGGTAATCCTGGCCCTGCTCGGCGCCCACCTGGTCGGCGACGTGCGCGCCGAACTGGCCGCCCGACTGCCCGAGACCATGGCCCTGATCCTGCTCAACCCGCTGCACGCCGCCGAGCCACTCAACCCCGAGCGGTTCGTGCGCGCGACCGCGGCCTGGATCGAGGGCGCCACCGAGGCCACGGCCCTGTGGGACATCGGCGCCGTCCTGTCCACAGTGGCCGACGCCGCCGGCGACTACCTCATGGACCAGGTCCTGCTCCAGTTGCCACCCGGCTACGACCTGCTGTTCGGCCGCCCGACCGCAGGGACGCGACCCTGACCCTGACCCTGACCACCCCTCACACGCCGCCGGCCCGCCCAGCGGCCAGCCCCTGGAAGGCTCCACGGTCATGACCCGCTACCGCCACCTCCTCCAGCAGGTCCGCAACCTCGGTCGCTACCCCACCGACGAGGAAGCCGAACGCGCCCTCGATGCCGTCCTGGCCCTCCTCGGCTCCCAGCTCACCGGCGACGAACGCTGCGACCTCGCCGCAGCCCTGCCCGAACGGGCCCGCGCCGTCCTCGCCGCCCAGATCCCCCTGCCCCATCCCGTCACCGCCCCCGCTTTCGTCGAAAGCCTCGCCCACACCCTGGGCACCAGCCTCACCGCCGCCCGCTGGGACGCCTCCTCCGTCCTGGCCGCCCTCACCACCCTCACCGACGACAACCTCACCGACTGCCTCCTCGCCCACCTACCCCGCGGCTACGCCCTGCTGTTCGGCCGCGCGGACCTGGCCGCCGTCGCCTGAAACAGCGGGCCCGACCCACCTCGCGGGAGCGCTCCGCGCTGCCCTGGCAAGCACCCAACCGCACACCGAATGAGGCGACGCGACCGATGGACAGACCCCAGCGCTACGCGGTCACCCTGCCCGGCCCGCCCGGCCCGCCCGGCCCGCCCGGCCGGCACGGGCCGCCCGGCCGGCACGGGCCGCCCGAGGTCGTCGTCGTCCACCTCATCGGCGTGTACACCGCTACCGGGGAACCGGTGTACACAGATGAGGCGGGCGCATTCCGGGTGGCGATCGAAGGAGAGGTGGCCCGGCCGCTCACCGCGCTGCCGGGGCCCGGCCGCCATGCCTGCCTTCACGCCGTGCCACTGCCCTGACCGGATGCTCGCGGTTCTCGGTGCCCCGAGTGAAGTGCCAGTGTTCGCCGTCGTCTTGGCTGCTGATGGCGGCGCGGAGGGGTATGTTTCCGCGCATGGAGGTCTTGGT
Organism: Kitasatospora sp. NPDC059722; assembly: GCF_042733235.1. NCBI lineage: Bacteria > Bacillati > Actinomycetota > Actinomycetes > Kitasatosporales > Streptomycetaceae > Kitasatospora > Kitasatospora sp. NPDC059722. The sequence goes on along the minus strand of NZ_JBHWGD010000117.1, from coordinate 15,048 downwards.
GCCCACCAGGCTTCTTATGCCCAGGCGCCGACCAACGTCGGCTCGGGCCGGAGCTTGATGCCGGTTGCGATCTCGACCTGCGCCGAGAGTTCAGTGAGGGCCTGGGCGAAGCCAGTTGCGGTCGCTCCGTCGTGGGCGGTGAGGGTGAGGGTGCGGTGTTCCGAGCAGCGGATGCCGTCTGCGATCTTGTAGCCGGGGCGGTAGCCGGTGTGCTCCAGCAGCCAGCCGGCGCTGGCCCGCAGTTGCCCGTCGCTGTCGCTGTGGACCGGGCAGCCGGCATCCGACCAGCGGGCGGCCTGGGTGGCGGTGACGGGTGGGTTGAGGAAGACCGATCCGGCCTGGCGGGCGTCGGGTCCGTGGGGGTCGAGGAGGAGTCCGCGGCGGTGGCGGTTGGCGAGGACGGCGGTGGCCACCTCGGCCACGGGCGGTCGGGCGCCGACGTGGACGCCGAGTTCGTCGGCGAGCGGCTGGTAGGTGATCGGGGCAGCCGGCGAGCGGGTGAGGTGGAACGTCGCGGTGAGGATGGTCCAGCGGCCGGGGTCGTTCTTGAAGCGGCTGTCGCGGTGGCGGAGGCGGCATGCCTGGGTGGGTAGGGTCCGCAGGCGGCCCATGTCCCAGTCCCAGGCGGTGAGGTGGTCGAGGGTGTCGGAGACCTGCTGGCCGTAGGCTCCGGCGTTCTGGACGGGGGCGGCGCCGACAGTGCCGGGTATGCCGGCCAGGCACTCGATCCCGGCGAGGTGTTCGGCTGCGGCCCACTGGACGAGGTCGGCGAGCGGGTGGCCGGCCTGGACGGTCGCGGCCACCGTGTCGTCGTCCACCCGCTTCACGGTGATGCCCCGGGTGTTCATCAGGGCGACGGTGCCCTCGTGGCCGGTGTCGGAGGCGATGACATTGCTGCCGTGGCCGAGGGTGAGGGGCGCGTCCTCCTGCCGGTCGCCGATCGTGCGGACCAGTTCGAACCAGTCGTCGGGGTCGGCGACCTGCAGGACGTCGCTGGCCGGGCCGCCGAGCCGCAGGGTGGTGAGGGACGCGAGCGTGGTGCTGGGCACGGGTGGCCCTCCTAGGGTTCGTCGGTGATCGCCTTCAGGGCGAGGGTCCGCAGCGGGGCGAGACGGGTGCGGTTGTCCTGGTGGTGGTAGACGGCGTTGGTGCAGATGGCCAGGTAGCGGCCGGTGGCCGGGGCGAGGTAGAGGCTGGTCCCGGTGAAGCCGTGGTGGTAGGCCACCCTGCCCTCGTCGGCGAGGATCCAGGCCAGGCCACGGTCGAGGCCCGCCTCGATCTCGGCCTGTGGCTGCATGCTGTGGGCGAGCCAGCGGCCCAGGGGCCCATCGGTGGCGTGCGAGGACAGCAGGTGGGTGGCGAAGGCGGCGAGGTCGGCCGGGGTGGTGAACACCCCGGCGTGGCCTGCGACTCCGCCGAGCAGGGCGGCGTTGTCGTCGTGCGGCATCCCCCACAGCCGGGGCCCGCCCGCCAGCCGCTGCTCGGTCGGGGCGACCAGGGCGGAGCGGGGCACCGGTCCGTAGGTCGTGCTGGTCAGGTCGAGGTGCTGCCAGAGCTCTGCTGCCAGCTCGTCCAGGCGCTGGCAGCGGTAGTGGGCCAGAGCCAGGCCGAGGAGGATGAAGCCGCGGTTGATGTAGCGGTGACCGGCTCCGGGCTCAGCGATCAGGTCTTCGCCGCAGATCAGCTCGGCCAGCGGCTCGGTGCGGCCCCGGTATCGGTCGAGGCGAGTGTCGGCCCGCAGGCCGGAGGTGTGGGCCAGGATCTGGCGGGCCGTCACCTCGCCGCCGGGTGCTTCGGCCGGGATGCCGGTCAGCAGGTCGCGGATCGGGGTGTCCAGGGTGAAGCCGTCCATGAGGGAGGTGCCGACCAGCGGCCAGGTGGCCAGGACCTTGGTCAGTGAGGCCACGTCGTACACCGTGTCCGGCCCCGGCCGGGCGTCGCCGCACTCGGGGGCGACGACGCCGGAGGCCAGGTAGCCGGGCTCGGTGTCGAAGGTGCCATGGGCGATGACGCCGCCAGGCACAGTGCCGTCTGCGGTCATCAAGTCCAGGCAATCACGCAGGTCGGCGAGCGCGTTCGGCTTCCACGGCACGGCGTTGGTCACGGCTACTCCTGGTCGATCGTCAGGTGGGCACCGAGCGCGGCCAACTTCGGCAGCAGGCTGCCGTATCCGCGCCGCAGGTGATACATCCCTCGGATCGTAGAGGTGCCCTCGGCAGCCAGGGCGGCGATCACGAGAGCGGTCACAGCCCGGATGTCCTCCCCAGCCACGCTGGCGCCGTTGAGGGCGGACCGGCCCCGGACGGTGATCGCCGAGCCGGTCGCGTTGACGGCAGCGCCGAACGCGGCCAGGGCGGGCAGGTGGGTGTCGCGCTGGGTGTAGATCCGCTCGTCGATGCGGGAGGTGCCCTCGGCCTGGGTGAGGAAGGCAGTCAGCTGTGGCTGCACGTCGGTCGGGAAGCGGGGGTGCGGGCCGGTGGCCATCTGTACCGGCCGCGGCCCGGCCGGGGTGCTGACCGCCGTTCCGCCGTCCAGCGGGTCGAGCTGGATTCCGGCGTCGGCGAACACCGACACCAGCCCGTCCGGGAACGCGGCCGGCGGGAAGCCGTCCAGGTGGACGGTGCCGCCGGTGATGGCGGCGGCCAGCGCGAGAGTGGCGGCCTCCAGCCGGTCCGGCGGCACGGTGAACACCCCGCCCCGGATGCGGTCGGTGCCGGTGACGTTCAGAGCCGTCCCGCCCCGCCACTCGATGCCGACGCCGGCCTGCGAGAGCAGGGCGGCGGTGCGGGTGACCTCGGGTTCCACACTGGGGTTGAGGATCGCGGAGGTGCCCGGGGTCCGGGCGGCCAGCAGCATCGCGGTGACCGTCGCACCCAGGCTCGGCCCCCACGAGCGGGTCTCGGCGTCGGTGATGAACGGCAGCCGCTTGCCGGTGAAGCGGGCCCGCACCCGGCCCCGGTTCACCTCGACCTCGGCCCCGGCGGCTTCCATCGCGGCCAGGTGCCGGTCGATGTAGCGGGCGCAGAAGGCGTCCCCGCCGGGGGTGGGGAAGGTGACCTTGCCGGCGCGGGCCAGTAGGGCGCCGCCCATCACCGCGGTGGTGCGGATGCGCCGTCCGAGGTCGTCCGGGATAACCGGGAAGTAGGAGTCGGCCGGTCGGGTGGCGAACTCGTCGCCTGCCACGGTGGCGCGGGTGCCGGTGCGGTGCAGGATGTCGGCGACGACCAGGGTGTCCAGGATCTCGGGTGCACCGGCCAGGGTGAGCGGGTCGTCGGCGAGGATCGCGGCGGCGTACAGGTGCAGGGCGATGTTCTTGCTGCCCTGGACGGCGGCGGTGCCGACCAGGCGGCGGCCCCCGGTGATCCGCACGGCCCGCTGGTCGGTCATGGTGGTGGTGTCGGTGGTGGGCATGGTCACCTTCCCTGGCTTCCGGCCGGGAAGAAGCCCCCGACCTGGGTCTTCGGGTAGAGCAGGGTGTGCGCGCCGATCAGGGTGGCGGGCTGGAGCACGGTGCCGGCGGGAACGATCACGCCGTCGCCGATCACCGCGCCGAACTTCGTCTGGCCGGTGGCGATGCGGCGGCCGTCGAGGTGGGCGCAGACCTCTTCGGTGGCCGGTTCAACGACCGGCCCGGAGGTGACCCGCAGGCCAGTGGTGGACACGAACGCGCCGATGTTGACGCCGAGGCCGAGCACGGAGTCCCCGACAAAGCTGGTGTGCTTCATGAAGACCCCGCCGGTCAGCAGGGAGCGGGTGACCTCGGCGCCGAAGCCGATCTGGCAACCGGGACCGACGACGGTGTTGTCGCGCACCCGTGCGCCGGCCTCGATCACCGCGCCGGTGCAGACAAGCACCGGGCCGGTGACGAACGCGCCTTCCGCAATGACGGCTCCGGGAGCCACGATCACGTGGCCCCGAACGGTGGCGCCGGGCTCGATGGTCCCGGTCGCCTCCGGCAGCGAGACGTCCAGGTTGCCGGCCAGCAGGTCGGTGATGGCCTTCTTGAGGCCGAACACGGTCGGGCAGCAGTTCAGCAGGTGCAGCACGACCGGGTCGGTGACGTGCTCGGTATCGAAGTAGTACGCGGGTGTGGTGCGGTAGTCGATGCGCTCCAGCTCAGTGTTCAGCGCAGGCGCGTCGGTCAGCCGGTGCATGGCTGGATCTCCTCTCGGGCGAGCGAGGAAGAAGGGGAGGGGCCGTTGCGACGGCCTCCGGGTGCCTCAGAAGGCAGGCAGATCGGGCGCGGTCGCCGAAACCTGGGGGCTGGCCTCAGCCGGCTGATTATGAACAGCCAGGCCAAGTAGGGCGAGCACGGGCAGGTGCAAGGCGGCCCAGGATGCGGTGAGGAAGGCGCCGAGCCGGTCACGATCCGTTGGGGCGGCGTGCCGCCGGTTGTCGGGCGGCGGGGAGGTGCTGGGCGTTGGCATGGGAGGGCCTTCGGCAGCAGGGGGAGGAGTGGACGTTCCCCAGTGAACTGCCGGGCGGAAGCCTGGAACCGTAGCCGGACTACGGCACGTAGTCCGGCTACGGGTCAGACGATCTGAACGCCCGCTCGGGCGGCGAAGTCCCGTACGCCGGGCAGCTTGCGCTCGTGCCGAAGCAAGGGGGTGACAAGGTCACGGACGGCACCCCGGCGGATTTCCTGCGGGGCCGCCTCCTCGGCGGCCAGCAGAGCCCGGTAGCACTGTTCGGGCTTGTTCCACTGGTCGAACGCACGGGCCACATCGGTGAAGAACCGGGCTTGCCGCTCGGCGGTCGGCAGCGCGGTGGGGTCGATCGTGGAGGCCAGCTCGATTGCTCGGCCGGCGTCACCAAGCTCGTAATGCACCGACAACTCGTGCAGGGCGACGCCCTGGATGCCGTCGACCAGGCCGGAAGCCCGGCCGGCAGCTGCGGCGCTGTCGGCAGCCTCACGGATCAGCGAGTGCGCGTAGGTGCGGTCGCCGGTCTTCGCGGCGGTATAGGCCGCAGTGGCGTACAGGTCGCCGCGGGCGGCCAGGCGGGCAGACTCGGGGACCGCGGTGTCGGCGAGGAGGTCTTCGGCGGCGACCACCACGATGTCGGTTGCTCGGGCCAGGCTGCCCTGGCGGCGCCAGGCGCTGGAGACCATCCGCTGTGCCTCGGCGACCACTAGCGGGTCGCCGCCGTCCCGGGCGGCGGTGAGCGCGCGGTCGGCGGTGATGGCCACCAGGTTGTTGTCACCGATCTTGATGCACAGCCGAACTGCGATGTTGTAGAGCCGGGCGACGTTGCGAGCCCGCTCCTCGGTGCTGCCGACCATCTGGGCGGTAGCGATCCGGCTCGGCAGAGCCTCAGCGAGCGCGTCGTACTTGGCTGCCTTGAACTCGCGACGGGACGTCAGGAGGGAGGCGGCGACTGTCTCGTGGGTGGGCTCGCTGCGGGGCGCCGGAACCCGCCCTGTCCCGTAGAGCAGCAGGTCCTCCAGGCCGGCCAGCGGTGAGGCTGCCTCGGCGTGCGCGGCCTGCTGGCCGGCAACCGGGGTGAACAGGGCGGCAGCCGCCAGGGTCAGGAACGGGCGGCGTCGCACATCGTCCTCCTCGGCAGCGGAACTGCTCGTCAGCGTAGCCGAGGTGGACTTGCGGGGGCGGGACCTCGGCCGGTCTGCGGCTGGTTGCGGTAAGGCCATCAGCTCGTTGAGCTCGCAGCTCAGTACCTCCGCGAGGCGCCGGAGCAGGGTCAGATCTTTCACCTGCTGCAAGTCCCGTTCGACCAGGGACATCCAGACCTCGCTGCGGTCGAGCTCAGTGGCGAGGCGGAGCTGGGTCCACTCCATCTCGGCGCGACGGAGCGCGATGAACTTGCCGAACGTGATGCCGTTGCCCCCCACGCTGGCCCCCGGTGCCGTGTTGAAGCCACTACGGATCGCTACCGTACCGATGCTGGGGGCCACGGTGTAGTGCTTTCGGACCGGAGCTGGCAGTGACCGCGTTGTCCGGGAAGGTGCTGCTGGTTCGTGGGCCGGCCCTGGAATGCCTGAGGCCCGCTGTGTAGGCGAGCCTCAGGCTGCGGGTCACGACCAGGTAGTGCCGGCGAGCAGGCCGTCGAAGGCAAGTGCCCGCATGGCGGTTCCGTAGTCGTCCCACTCGTGTTCGGGGGCGGTGAAGTGCAGGTCGAAGTAGGCGCGGGTGAGGTCGGGCTCGTGCCACTCGGTCGCGCAGCGGCAGCGGACGAAGACCTGGTGGCGGACGTTGAGGAGGAGCCAGTCCCGGCGGGCGCGGCAGTCGGGGCAGGTGATGGGGATGCCGCGGGCGTCGAGTTCGCCGGGGTGGGGGACGGCGCGGATGACGGCTCTGTGGTGGCCGTCGTGGTCGGTGCTGGGGTTGGTCAAGTGGGGCCCTTCGGTGTCGGGTGACGGCTGGCAAGCACACAAGACGCACGGCGGCCGGGGTGGTTCCCGGCCACCGGAGAAGACATCGAACCGACATCTATGGCACGGGCGTTCGTGTGACTTGGGGGCGCGGTTCAGGCACGTGAGCATCAGCGTCGGCGGGTGGGATCGCTGGCGGCCTTGGGGCTGGTCGGCACGGCGGGCGTGGTGGGCGCGGCCTTCGCGGTAGTGCTGGTGGTGTGGGCTCGGGCGGCCTGGGCGCGCTTGTCGATGCGGTCGGCGGTGGCGTTGCGCAGGCGCCAGAGGAGGACTTCGGCCGGTCGGTCGGCGGTGGTGAGTTCCCGTTGCTGGGCGGCCTCGGTGAGGGCTCGACGGGGTGGTTGGCCGGAGGATTCGGCCTGGGCGAGCGCGGTGGCGAGGGCAGGCCAGGACGGGTCGGCGAGGATGCGCTGGGCGTGGTCGGGGACGGCGGCCTGGACCTGGGCGGCGAGGCGGTCGGTGGTCTTGGGGGTGGGGGTGCGGCGGGTGAGGTCGGCGATGACCGGCTCGGCCGTCTGCCGGTAGGCGGTTCGCAGGTGGACGAGGGACTGCTGGGCGGCGTGGGCTTGCTGCTGGTGGCCTCGGGTCTGGTGCCAGCGGGCAATGGCGATCACGACGAAGACGGCGGTGGACAGCAGGGCTGCGGCGGTGGCGCCGTCCTCGCCGGAGCCGGCGGTGTGCAGGAGTTGCTTGGCGGCGGTGCGGAGGGCTGCGGCCTGCTGGTGTTCGGCACGGACCTTGGATCGGGTGGCGCGGTTGAACGCGGTTGCGGCGGCTCGTAGTTCGGCGCGGGTGTGGGCGGGTGCGGTGAGGGCGGCGGTGTGGAGGAGTTCGCCGAAGGCGGCGGCCTGGGCCTGGACGACGTTGTCGAACGCGTCAATGCCGGGCACGTCGGGGTGGTGTTGGTCCTGGTAGGCGAAGCGGGCGGTCTCCCGCAGGGTGGTCTCGGCCTGTCGCCAGCGGTCCGGTTCGATCGTGCCCTGTGCGGGTGTGGTGGGCTGCTGGGTGGTGAGGCGTTCGCGCAGGCGGTTGATGGACAGGTCGGGGGAGAGCTTGGAGCCGCCGAAGTAGACGGGTTCGCCTTGGGCGTTGACGTCGCCAGGGCGGGCGAGGCTGTAGCCGATGACGTCGCCGCTCTCGGGTCCGATGCGGTAGCGGACCTGGATGCCGAGGGCGGTGAGGGTGGAGAAGTACTCCTGCTCGTCGCGGACGGCGGCGGCGACGGCTTGGGCCTGTTCCTGCAGCCACTCCTTGGCGGTCTGCTGGTGGCCGGTGCGCTGGGCCTTGGCCTGCTCGGCGCTGGTGGGCATCGGGGCGGCGGTGTGGTCGCCGGAGTTGAGCTGGCGCAGGCCGAGTTCCTTCTCGATCTTGCGACACTCGGCCTGGGCGCGTTGGCCGTCGCGCTTGTTGCGGGGGCGGCGGCCGTCCTCGCGGACGCTGGTGGCCATGATGTGGATGTGGTCGTCGGCGTGGCGTACGGCGATCCACCGGCAGCCCTTGTCGTCGCCATCGGGCGCGATGCCAGTGGCGTGGACGATCCGGCGGGCGACCTCGGCCCACTCGGCGTCGGTGAGGTAGCGGTCGCCCGGGGCGGTGCGCACAGGGCAGTGCCACACGTGCTGCGGGACGGTCGCGCCCAGGCGCCTCTCGCGGGCGCGGACGGGCTGGTCAAGGTAGTCAGCCAGTTGGTCGAGGAGCTGATGGTGCTGGTCGAGGGGGGCTCGGCCGGGGTCGGGCAGGCCGGGCATGGCGAACGCGGCGACGATGTGCGGGTCGGTGTGCTCGTCGCGTCGGCCGGGGCCGAAGAGGTAGGAGAGCAGACCGCGGGTGCGCGAGCCGGTGGAGACGTCAGGCACCACGGCGGCCTCCCGGCAGGACGCGCTGGTAAGCGTGACGGGCCTGGGTCGCGCAGGCGTGCAGCTCGGTCAGGACTTCCATGGCGCGCTCGGGGATCGGGCCGCTGTAGACCTCGACCATGAGCTGGTTGAGGTTGTTGCCGGCCCGGTCGATTGCCCGCTGGTGGGTGCCGATCGCTTCGGTGAGGAGGGCGATGGCCTCGTAGTCGGGCATGGGGACGAACGCATCGAGGCGGCCGGTCCGCATGTACGCCTGGGCGACGCTCATGGCGGAATCCGCGAGGAACGCGGATCGAGAGCGCTTGAGCTTCGTGGCGACGAAGTCGAGCAGTTCCTTCTCTGCCGGCTCGACCGAGCAGGTGATCTGGTCGTCGCGCTTGGTTCCGGAACGCGGCCGGTACATGCGTTCGGCAAGCGGAGCGGTGTTGTCGTCCACCGGAAGCGCGGGGCGGTCGAGCACCGGAACGCGCTCGTGGATGAACTCGGCAGGGGTCACGGTCGGCGCTTCACGCACGACGCGGTCGTCGGCGTCGGCACGCTCGGCGTCGATGTCGTTGTGCGGCTCGGTGTCGTACGGGGGAAGTTCGTCCTGGTCGTGGCCGCCCTCGGTCATGACCTCCTGGTCCGGCGCGCCCTCGCGCCGGTCCTGCCCCGCCACCCCTGGGGCGGGGTCAAGCGCAAAGTCCGCGGCGCCAACGGCGTTGTGGACTTTGCCCCAGCTTGCTCCGTCGTCGTCGTGACCGTGGCCGGTCCAGGGCAGGGCCTGCTTGACGCGGGCGAATATGCCACCACGTCCGGGCTTGTCGCTACCGGTTCCGCGGGGCTGGGCTTCCTGCTCGGGCATGGCGGAAGCAGGGGCGAGGTGGTGCTGCTGGTCGGGCACGGGGATCTTCCGGTTCTTCTGTGAGGGAAGGTGGTTGTCGGCTGGTGGGGCGTTCGCCGGATGCGGGGCGATGGTCCGGCGGAAGAGGGGTTTGGCGGTGCCGGAGTCCCGGTGTACACGTCGCCGGTTCAGGACTTCCGGGGTCTCCGGATGGACGCTGGGGGAGTTCCGGTGAGCGTCGGTCAGCTTCGGTGAGGGGCCGCTCGCCCGGTCCGGAAGCGGTCCGGTGCTCGGGCGAGCGGCGGGGGCCTCAGGCCGCCGAGGCGCTGGCTTGCGCGTCGGCCTGCTGCCTGGCCTCTTCCTCCTTGAAGCGCTGGGTCAGCTTGCCGAGGCGGTCGCTGGCGATGGGTATGCCGGCCTCGCGCAGGACTGTCCTGATCACGGCCTGGGTGGGGCCGTGCTCCTGGACGGCAGGCCGGACGATCTCGGCCAGCTCGTCCATCGAGGCGGCGGGCTTGCGGCCGGTGCGCCTGGTGCCCACCACCGGTTCCCGGCTGTCGGGCCGGACATCGTCGTCGGGCTCACGCACCGGTTCGTCGGCGGGCAGGTCGCCCTGCTCCGCGTCCGTCACCGGTGCGGACTCGGTTGCCGGTGCAGGCTCGGGGTTTTCGCGGAGCGGGAGTTCGCCATCGGCGCGCTTCGGGTCGGTGGCGGTGGTGTTGTGGGCGAGGAGGGTGCCGCCGAAGAAGGCGAGGGCGGGCCATCCGGCGACCAGGATCCGCAGCCAGGCAGGGACGTGGGCGAGGTCGAGGAGTCCGGCGGTGGCGACGTTGGCGCCGAGGGAGGCGGTCAGGGCGATGGCGAACCAGGTCCAGGCGGTGCCGGCGGGGTGTCCGGTGGTGCGCAGGGTCCGCATGCGGTGCCAGGCGGCGACGAGCAGCAGGTCGACCGAGACGGGGTAGGCCCAGGCTTTCCAGCCGTGTTGTCCGGCGGCTTCGGCGATGTCGTGGAGGTGGGCGAAGGACAGGGCGCCAGCGATGGCGGCCTGTACGAGGACGGCGTCCGGGCGGGGCAGACGCGGTGGGGTGGTGGCGGTCATGCGGAAGGTGGTCCTCGCGGGTCGGGCGGTGGTGGTTTGTGGGATTGCCGTCTTTGCCGTCTTGCCGTCTTGGTGCTGCGGGACGGTCTCCGGGCTGGGGCGGGCTCGGCTGCCCGGGTGGTGCCGTGGACACGGCGGATTTCGGGTTCGGGGCGGTGCGGTATCCGTCTTGGGGCTCGTATCCGTCCCGGAGGCATGGCCTTTGAGCTGCGGTTTTACGGCAGGGACGGCTGGGACGGCACAAGACGGATGTGTTTCCCGTCCCGCCACCGGGCCCGCCGCTCACGCCCCGGACGGGGGCGGCGGCGGGCGCTGGCGGGAGTGGACGGCTGCCGTCTTGGCATGGGGCCTGATCCGTCTTGGTGCGGATGCCGTTGCCGTCTTGGGGTGCCGTTCCGTCTTGGCGGCAGGTGCGGTGACCTGCGGTGTTACGGCTGGGACGGCAGGGACGGCATTTCGGGGAGGGCGGTCAGCCTCTGCTGCCGGCTGCGGTGGCGGTCACGGGGTGGACCGCGGGGCAGTAGCGCCGCCAGGCGTCGAGGAACTTGTTGCGCAGGTAGCCCTTGCGCTGGGTTCCGTCGGGCATGCGGACGTTGCCGGAGGAGATGCCGAACTCGCGGAGCATCGCGCCGAGGCCGCGCGGGGTCAGCCCGCCTCGGCTGGTCTCGGCCCAGGGGGCCTCGGGGTCGCCGTTGAGGTTGAACAGCAGTTGGTCGGTGGCGATGCTGTCCGGCTCACCGGCAGCGTGGAAGATCCGCCGGATGTCCGCGAGGATCCGCGCGCCGCCGGGGTTGTCCTCCTCGGTCTGGACCTCGGCGTCGACCATGCGCTTGCACGCCTGGCGGGCCAGGCGGGGCCATGGTCCTCCGGCGAGGTCGGCGATGATCACCAGGGGTTCCCAGGTGTCGGCGGCGCGGTCCTCGACCGGCATGCTCGGCTCCAGGTGGAGGGCCCGGTCAGCGAGCGGTGCCGTCCAGCGGGCGATCTTGTCGCGGATCGCGTGCAGGGCGGGGCGGTCTCGCGCGGTGCGGTACGGCGCGACGCGCTCGCCCTCGGCTCGGCGGCGCATGCGGATCACGATCGAGCGGTCCATGATCGTGTCGGGGAGGTCGCCGATGCCGGCGATGGCCGCCATGGCGAAGGTGGGGAACTTGCGCGGGGTGTGGTCGTTGCCGACCACCCGCAGCACGTACCGGTCGCGCTGGTGCCCGGCGTTCAGCAGGCCGCGCATCTCCTCGTTCTTCTCCGCCGCCTTCGGGCTGCCGAAGATCGTGTCCGCCTCGTCCACGAGCAGGGTGGGCGGCTCCTCGCTGATCGAGCGGAAGATGGCGGCCGGAGAAGAGTTCACCGTCAGCATCGGCTGGTGGACCGTCTCGGCGAGCACGTCGAGCAGGCGGGACTTGCCGCAGCGCTTGGCCGGGCCGACCACGGCCAGGCGCGGGGCGTGCTGCCACGAGCCCTGCAGGTGGGTCGCGGCGACCCACAGCGTGGCGGCGTCCAGGGCCTGCTCGGAGGGAAGGATCACGAACTTCGCGATCTGGGCTTTCAGCTGCGCGAGCAGGTCGGCGCCCTCGGTCGCCTCGGTGTCGGGCATCAGGTCGGTCCCGTCCGGGGCGGTGGGCTTGGCAGGCGCCGCCTCGGCGTCGTGTCCACAGGCTGTGGACGCAAGGGCCTGCTGGGCGGGCAGGTAGGTGCCGGGCTCGCCGGCCTTGGCCACGGGCGGCCATGCGACAGCGGGCGTGTCCGCTGCGGGGGGTGTGGCGTGGGGCTGGGAGGCAGTAACCTCGGTCATGGAGATCCTCACTCGGCGGCTCCGGGGGGCAACCCGGTCCGCCGTAGGTCGACTGTCCTGGGATGGGCGGTGGCGAGGTTTTCGATCAGCCCCCGGTGTTCGTAGCGCCGGGGGCTTCGCGTTTTCCTGGGGGCATCCGGGCTGGCGCCCGACCCGGCTTAACCTCCTGTCGGTTGGTCATTTCATGCTGACATGGTCGAACGTAGCGGGGCGTCGGTCCCCTGTCAAGCGATTCACGCATGGCAATTTCAACCTCTCTCGGCATTTATGCTGGCCGGGCTGATTCGTGAAGATGTCGTGAAGGTCTAGCCAACCGCTTGGCGGTTGGGCTTTTCATGCTGCTACAGTCGCTCCTGTCGTCGCGTCGCGCCTACTCGCAATCGGAAGGAGGTTGGTATGGTCAACCCCATGGTGCATCGGTACAAGGCCCTGGAGGGCGAGGCCCTCGTGGCCCACAACCTGAAGGTCTTGCGCAAGGCCGCCCGCCTCTCCCAGGAGGACGTGGCCGAACGCATGACCCGGCTCGGCTTCAAGTTCCATCAGACCCAGGTTGCCAAGATCGAGAACGGAACCCGCCCGGTCCGCTTCGACGAGGTGATCGGTCTGGCCAAGGCACTCAGCGTCCCGCCAGCGAACTTCATGACCGAAGCCGTGGCTGGCCCGGACGAACCGGACTACGAGCTGCAGGAAGCAGGCTTCGCCGTCGAGAAGGCCGAGCAGGAGTGGAGAACCGCCCACGACCTCGAACAGGCCGCCAAAGCCCGGCATGACGAGGCCCTGCGCACGTACGAGGAGATCGCCGAACGGCTCGAAGCCCAAGGCGTCGACCTCGGCCCCTCCGGCGCCGAGCCCGCGTGGTACCCGGCCCCCAACTCCCAGTGGGACCCGCTCCGCAGGGACCCCTCGGCCGACCGGTAAGCGAGCCCGCCCAGCTCGCCGCCTGGGGCATCCTCGCCGCGACCCGGCCGGAAACCTAAAAAGGGTCAGACCGGCGCACGCGCCCAAGATCTTTTTTCGTTTCCGGCCGGGGCCGCCGTAGTGTGCCCGTCCCGCCCAACATCTCCTGCCCGACCCTCGGCGCTACGAACGCTGAGGGCCGCCAGCTCGGGGATCGACGGCCTCGCGGAGCATCATCGCCGCGACCCGGCTCGCAACCTAAAACGCTCGACCCGGCCCATGCGTCCAAGATCGTTTTAGGCCCCGAGCCGAGACCGCCGTAGTGTGCCCGCCCCGCCCACCACCTACCCCGCTGCCCGACCCTCGGCGCTACGAACGTCGAGGGCCGCCCGGCAGCCCATCAACCCACCGCCCATCCCAACAGTCGCCACGGCGGCGCGTTGCCCCGCGCCGCTGGGAGGAACACCTATGCCTGAAACGCCCCTGTCCCTCGCGCGCCTAGCCGGCGCAATCGGCCTCACGGAGCACCAGCTCCTCGCCCTCGTCGCCAACTGCGGCACGGAGGTGCCGGACCCGACGCTCGTCGCCCTCACCGTGGAGGAAGCCGCCCGTCGTCTCGGCGTCGGCCGGACGACCATGTACGCCCTGGTCGCCTCCGGCGAAGTCCCGTCCGTGACGATCGGCCGTCTCCGCCGAGTGCCCGCCGAGGCGCTCAAGGAGTACGTGGTCGCCCGTACGCAGGCTGCCCCTTCGACCGTCGCGCTCGCGGCCTGAGCGGGGGAAACCGAATGGCGAACACCCGCAAGCCCAACGGCGACTCCTCGATCTACCAGGGCGGCGACGGCCGCTGGCACGGCCGTGTCACGGTCGGGGTGAAGGACGACGGCACTCCCGACCGCCGCCACGTCAGTGCCAAGACCCGCCCCGAGGTCACGGCCAAGGTCCGCAAGCTGGAGAAGCTGCGCGACAACGGCACCGTGCCCAAGGCCGGCCAGAAGTGGACGGTCGGCAAGTGGCTGACCCACTGGATCAAGGAGATCGTGCCGGGCACCGTCGGCGAGAACACGTACGCCGGATACGAGGTCGCTGTCCGCGTGCACCTCGTCCCCGGCCTCGGCGCGCACCGCCTGGAGAAGTTGGAGCCCGAGCACCTGGAGCGCTTCTACCGGAAGATGCAGGCCGCCGGCAGCGCCGCCGGTACCGCCCACCAGGCCCACCGCACCATCCGTGTCGCCCTCGGCGAGGCCCTGCGGCGCGACCACCTCACCCGCAACGTGGCCACGATCGCCAAGGCCCCGAAGCTCGAAGAGGAGGAGGTCGAGCCGTTCGAGATCGAGGAGGTCCAGGCGCTCATGGACACGGCGCGCAAGCGCCGCAACTCCGCCCGCTGGATCTTCGCGCTCGCCCTCGGCCTGCGCCAGGGCGAGGTGCTCGGGCTCCAGTGGAAGGACGTCGACTTCGCCCGAGGCGTCGGCTGGGTCAAGCGAGGTCGGCTGCGGCCCAAGTACCGGCACGGCTGTGGCGACCGCTGCGGGCGCAAGCCCGGCTTCTGCCCGCAGAAGGAGCCGATCCGACGCGAGACCAAGGACACCAAGTCCCGAGCCGGGCGACGCGCGGTGCCGCTGCCCGAGCCGCTCGTCGTGATCCTCCGGCAGCACAAGGAGGAGCAGGACCGCGAGCGGGCCCTCGCGCGCGACCTCTGGACGGACAAGGGCTACGTCTTCACCTCGGAGACCGGCGAGCCGCTCAACCCCAGCACCGACTACCACCACTGGAAGCGTCTCCTGCGCGAGGCCGGCATCCGTGACGGCCGCCTCCACGACGCCCGCCACACCGCCTCGACCGTCCTGCTCCTGCTCGGCGTGCCGGAGCGGATCGTAATGGCGATCATGGGCTGGTCCTCGACCTCGATGGCCCAGCGCTACCAGCACGTCACCGAGCCCATGCTCAACGACGTCGGCAAGAAGATCGGCGCGGCTCTGTGGGGCGACGTCGGATCTGGCCCAGAGGACCCCGCCGAAGACGCCGCCTGAGGCCCAGAACCCCAACTGAGACCAAAACTGAGACCACGACACGAAGAAGGCCCCGACCGGAAACCCGGTCGGGGCCTTCAACTGCCTTGCTAGGCAAAGGCGGAGGATACGAGATTCGAACTCGTGAGGGGTTGCCCCCAACACGCTTTCCAAGCGTGCG
>NZ_JBHWGD010000116.1:0-18882 GCF_042733235.1 Kitasatospora sp. NPDC059722 | reverse complement strand
TCTTGTCTTCCTGACTTGCGCCTGCGCCGCCGGCCCGGGGGGGGGGGGGGGGGGTGCGGCGGCGGCGGCCCCCCCCCGCCCCCCCCCCCCCCCACCGCACGCCTCCGCAGGCCGGCACAAGCCCCTCGGTCCGCGCCCACTGCCCTTCTCTCCCTTGCCCGCCCTCCTCCTAGCCCAGGGCTCCCTGAGGCGGCGACCCTCGTTTCACTCGGGAGGCTGACCTCCCCGCCGACATGGACCGCATCGGGTGGTGTGCGGTGACCCGGTGGCGGCGCGGGTCGTTGGACGCTGCGGCGGGAGCGTGCGCCCCGGTGGCAAGGCAGCAGCCACCCCCGCCGCGCGGGCCGAGCCACCGTCGGCCGCTTCACGTCGCACTACCGATCCGAAGAGGTCCCGTCATGTCCGAACCCTGGTCCGAGACATCCGCCGCGCCGCAGTTCCCGACTGCCCCGGCGGTCCCGGCCGCCACTCCGAAGAGCCTGCTGGAGCAGATGCAGGAACTGCTCGCCTCCGTGACCGCGGACCTCGCCGAACTCCAGTCCTCCGGCGTCCGCGACGCCGGTACGGCTGGCTACCCCACCGGCACCGACACCTCCGGGGCTCCGGCCGTCGCGCCGGGCACCCGGTAGTCCGGCGCCCCGTCCGTCGGCCCGCCGTCACCCGGCGGGCCGAGCCGGACCACCAGTAAGGGCGCGCCCCGGCCGGCCGGCTCGGCCTCCGCCGCCCCGAGGAACCGCCCCGCCGCCTGCCGGAGCCGCACCACGAGGTCCTTGCACTCCGCCACCGCGTCGACGGTGTCGATGCACGTCCAGTACACGCTCTCCGTGTCGGCCCCGCAGGCCAGCACCACCAGCGTCTCGCCGAGCTCGCGCAGCAGCCCGTCGAGCGCCCCCAACGTCTCCTCCAGGTCACCGAGTTCGCCGAGCCGGCCGGACCGTCCGCCGCTCAGCACGGCCGCCCTGACCACGGACCGGTCCAGGCAGCCCGAGGCGACCGTGCCCGCCTCGGACAGCTGTCTGCCGAGTCCGGCCAGTTCCTCCTCGTCCAGCTCGGCCAACCGGGCCCCCACCGCTTCGGTGAGCAGCGCCGCCCGCCGCGCCTCCGCCAGCACGTCGGGTACGTGCCTGGCCTCGACCAGTGCGTGCCGGGCCGTCTTGATCAATCGCAGCGCCTCCATGGCGCGTCCCCTTCCGCTCGCTTTCGCCGTCCGACCACGGCCGCCGCCGGGGCGGTTCGTGGTCACGGCGAAAGCGTGCGCCGAGAGGGGGAGGTGCGCATTGGGGCTTTTCAAAGCTGTGGAAAACCCCGGGGCTGTGGACAACTCCTGTCCCTCGCAGGGACTATTCGCGCACCTCAGGCTTGACGTAGGCGGCCGATCCCGGCACCGGGAAGCGCTCCTCGTTCCGCTCGATCTTGGCCGCGAGCGCCTCCAGCGGGTCCACCCCCACCGCCGTGCAGAACTGCACCAGGTACGCGAGGACGTCGGCCACCTCGTCCCGCACCCGGTGGGCGCGCTGCGGGTCGGACATCACCGCGGCGGCCTGCTCCGGCGTCAGCCACTGGAAGATCTCCAGCAGCTCGCCGGCCTCCACCGTCAGCGCCGCCGCCAGGTTCTTCGGCGTGTGGAAGGGCTCCCACTTCCGCACCGCCGCGAAGTCCACCAGCCGCTGCCGCAGGCTCTCCAACGTCGGTGCCGCAGGGCCGGCACCGGATTCCTCAGCTCGTTCGTTCACGCGTCCAGGTCTACCGCATCCCCGTCCGCCCCCGCCCCGCCGTCCCCGCCGTCAACACCGTCAGCGGCGGCAGGAGCCGCAGAAGCGGCAGAAGCAGCCGCCTCCCCCTCCCCGCGCCCGCACTGGGCCGGCACCCGCGCCGTCTCGGGCCGCAGCACGGTGTGCCCCGCGGCCGGGTCGCGTCGGCACTCGACCAGCATGACCCCGCCCACGGACCCCCCGGCCAGCGCCTCCCGGGCCGCCGCCGGCTCCTGCAGCGCGGCCAGCACCCGCAACTGGTTGCGCCCCGACATCTCCCGCGCCAGCCGCAGCAGCGAGGCTGTCTGCTCGGTGGACAGCCCGGCCCCCAGGTCCCCCGCGAGCACCGTGAGCTGCCGGTGCGCCCACGGCACCTCGGCGGCCACGTCCAGGTCGAGCACCCCGGCGCCGGTGAGCAGCACGGCGGCGAACGCGAGGTGGCGCAGCATCCCGTCGGAGGCCTGGTCGGCCCCGGTGCGTCCGAGGAGGCCCTCGTCGAAGACGGCCAGGACTCCCCGGTCGGCGCCGGTGCCGCGGTGGGCGAGGTCGAGGCCGAGCAGCGGGTGCGGTGCGGCGGACTGGACGACCCGGAGGAGCTGGCCGTAGCGGCGCGGGCACTCGCCGGCGAGCCGGGCGATGACGGCGGAGATGTTGGCGGCGTTGCTGGTCAGGCGGGCCTGCGGGTCGGGGCGGGCCCAGTCGCGCATGAGGGCCGGCACGGGGTGGACGGGGAAGACCTCGCGCAGGGCGGTGAGCGCGTGCTCGGTGGCGGCGAGGACGGTGCGTTCGCCGGGCGAGGAGCCGGCGACCCGGAGCGGCAGCTGGGCGGTGATCATGGTGCCGCTGGGGAAGGGTGCCCGGATGTCGCCCTGGCGGGTGTCGTTGTGCCAGCAGACGTTGACGCGCCGGCCGCGCAGGTCCTGTTCGCCGGTCTCGACGAGGGTGCGCCCGTCGAGGCTGAGCGATTCGCGGGCGATCCGGACGGGTCCGTCGGTGCGGATGACGACGTCGAGCCGGATGCGGCCCGCCGGGGAGCGGACGGTGCAGCCGAGGATGATCGCGTCGCGCCCGTGCGGGACGCATCCGGCCAGGCCCCCGCGGACGGGCGTGGCGAGCTGGCCGGAGGCGCCGGGGATGCCGTCGAGGGAGTCCGCGATCTCCTCGCCGAGGGCGAGGCGGGACAGGACGGCGAGCGCGTCGAGCGCGTTGGCCTTGCCGACGCCGGCCGGTCCGTGCAGGACGGTGAGCGGTGCGAGCGGCAGTGCGGCGCGCCGGTAGGACTTGAAGGAGGTGAGCCGGAGCTCGTCGACGGTGGGGCGCGGTACGGGCGGCCGGTCGGGCGCCGGGGCGTCCGGTCGGGGGTGGGACGGCGAGGCGGTGCGGGTGGCGTCGCGGTTCACCCGTCGGACCCTAACTGCAGGTCAGGCGGCAGAAACGTGCCTGCGCGGCAGATTCATCCCATCGGGGAGCCGCGTGCACGGCCCGGGCATGGGAGGCGCACAGGGTGCGCACAACGAGGGCGTGCAGGAGAGCCCTCAGCGCCGGTACACCGCGACCGTTCTCAGCGACCGGGCCTCAGCGACCGGCCTCAGCCCCCGTCCTCAGCGCCGGTACACCGCGACCGTCACCGACGCCGTCACCTCGACCGGCTCCGGCAGCCCGGCGAGCGCCGCGGCCAGCCGCTCCGGATCGGTGTGCCAGGCACTGGGCCCCATCCCGACCACCGTGCGCACGTCCTGCGGCCCGAGCCGCAGCGTGAACTCGACCTCCCGCCGCCCCTCGGGCGTCAGGTACGGGCCGAGCTTCTCGTCGATCCGCCGCTGCTTGTCCTCGTCGACCGACAGCAGCCCGAGCCCGGCGACGAGTTCGCGCAGGTGCCGCGGGGTCGGCGAGACCAGCAGCAGGGTGCCGCCGGGGCGCAGCACGCGGCGGATCTCCGGCCCGTTGCGGGGCGCGAACACGTTGAGCATCAGCCCGGCGGCCCCGTCGAGCAGCGGCAGCGGGCGCCAGGCGTCGCAGACGACGGCGCCGATCCGGGGGTGGGCCTTGGCGGCGCGGCGCAGTGCGTACTTGGAGATGTCGAGCGCGGCGCCCGGCCGGCCGGGCAGGGCGTCGAGGACGTGGGCGAGGTAGTGGCCGGTGCCGGCGCCGAGGTCGGCGACGAGGCCTTCGGGGTCGGCGGACGCGGCGGCTTCGGCGAGGGCGTCGGCGATGGGGCCGTAGTGGCCGGCGGCGAGGAAGTCGGCCCGGGCGGCGACCATGTCGGCGGTGTCGCCGGTGCCGGTGTGGGCGTCACCGGCGAGGAGGCTGACGTAGCCCTGCTTGGCGAGGTCGTGGCTGTGCCCGGCGGGGCAGCGCAGGCTGCGTTCGTGCCGGGCGAGGGGCTGCGCGCAGTGCGGGCAGGCCAGGTAGGGCTCGATGTCCTGCAGCAACGTTCCGTCTTCTCTCGCCGTGCGCCCCGAGGGCCGTCCCGGGCGTTCCCCGAGGTGCTCGGGGGTGCCAGCCTAACGACCGCGGCCGGCCGCGACGCGCAGGGCGAGGTCGGCCAGTGCCTCGGGGGCGCCCGCGCGGCCGCGGATGCCGGGGAAGGCGTTGACGTCGACGACGACGGGCTCGGCGGGCCCGTCGAGCAGGTCGACGCCGTACACGTCGAGGCCGAACGCCTCGCCGACGCGCAGCGCGAGGGCGGCCCGGTCGGCCGGTGGTTCCCATTCCGCGGCGGGCCGGGCGTCAGCGGCGGGCGGGGCGAGTTCGGAGCGCCGCCGGGCGGCGAACACCCGGCCGTCGACGACCCACAGCTTCTGGTCCCAGCCGGTGCCGTCGAGGAAGGGCTGGGTGACGACGGCTTCGTCCGGCCAGCGCTCGGCGAGTTCGCGCAGCCGGGCGGCGTCGTCGACCCGGGCGACGAGGTCGCCGCGCCGGCTGTGCCGGCTCTTGACGACGAACGGGTAAGAAGAATCGACGAGTTGGCCGAGCGTCCCGGGTGAGCGCGTCTCGGCGAAGGGCAGTCCGGCCGCCAGCGCGAGTTCGGCCATCCGCACTCGGTCCTGACAAAGCTCGGTCGCCGCAGCCGAGTTGACCACCGGCACCCCACGTGACTCAAACTCCCGGGCGAGCGCCAGTGCTTGATCCGTTCGGGCCTTCAGCAGGCAGACGTCACCGGCCCATGCATCCCCCGACCCGACGACCTCCACCCCGTGCCCCCGCGCGCGCAGCACCTCCGCCGTGGCCGCCAGCACCGGGTGCCCCGGGTCCGCCGTGATCAGCCCGACCCTCACAGCGCGCCCCCGCCCGCCGTCACCAGCGCCGGGGCCGGCACCGACACGGCCGTCCCGCCGCGCGCGAGCCGCAGCACGGCCCGTCCGACCCGGGCGACGGCGTCCGGCACCTGCCGGAAGCTCGGGAAGTCGTTGACGTCGACGACGACCGGCCCGTCCGGTCCGAGCAGCACGTCGACGCCGTACAGGTCGAGCCCGAACACCTCTCCCACCTGCGCCGCGATCCGCGCGACCTCGCCCGCGAGCGGCACCCGCCGCTCCCGCACCCCCTGCCCGGGGTGCAGCGGCGAGCAGCGCTCGGTGGCGTGGAACTCGCCGTCGACGCAGTAGATCTTGAGGTCCACGCCGGAGTTGGGCACGTACGGCTGCGCGATCAGCAGTCCTTCCCCGGCGAGCGAGGGGCCGAGCGCGAGCAGGTGGTCGGGGGTGCGGACGAGCCGCACGGCGCGTCCGGAGCTGCCGTCGGCCGGCTTGACGACGAGCGGGTACTCGGCGGCGGGTATCTCGGCGAGCCGTTCCCACCGGGCGGCGGCGTACGTGACGGGCACGGGCAGGCCGCGGGTGCGGGCGATGACGGAGGCGAGCGCCTTGTCGCGCACGCCGCGGATCGAGCGGACGTCGTTGACGGTGGTGAGCCCGACGGCCGCGGCCGCGTCGAGGAGGGTGAGGCCGGGCCCGCCGGAGACGGTCTTGAGCACCCACGCGTCGTGGGTGCCGGCCCGCACCGCCTCGGAGATCGCGAGGAGCGAGTCGCCGGGGCGCAGCACGTCCACCCGGTGCCCCCACGCGGTGAGTTGGCGTGCGACGTCGAGCGGCATGCCGTCGTGCCGGTAGTGCTCCTCCACCAGAAAGCAGAGCCTCATGGGCCTGTCTTCCCCCCTTGCCGTACCGAGTCCGGAGTTTTCCGCCGTCCCCCTCGGCAGAGCTGTGAAGGCATCAGCATGCCACGGGGTGCCCGATCAAGATCGCGGCGGCGGTAAGCGTTCGGCAACAATCGCGGGAAGGCCGGTGCGTGTCCGGACGACCGTCCGGCGCCCGGCCGGTCAAACCGGTGGCGGGCGGTCCGCGAGTCCTGCTTGGATGCCGCCGTGACTTCTGCCGATCATGCACCCGCGATTCCCTCCACCACCGCCTCCGCCACTGCGGACCCGCACCTCCTCGACGAGATCGAGCGTTACTACGACGCGGTGCCGCGCAGCGCCGCGCGCACCGAGGACTTCGGTCCGCTGACCCTGTTCGTCCGCGACGGCGCCGGCTGGCCGTACTACGCCCGCCCGACGCTGGGCCACGACGGGCCCGCCGTGACCGCCGACGACGTTCTCCGAGTGCTGGCCCGCCAGCGGGAGTTGGGCGTGCCGGAGGCGTTCGAGTGGGTCGCCGAGCACGACCCGGAGCTGCGCGCCGCGGTCGAGGGGGCCGGGCTGACGGTGCACGAGCACCCGCTGCTGGTGCTGGGCCCGGCGGACGAGCCGGGCGCCGCGCCGGCGCCCGCGGAGCGGGTGGAGGTGCGCGTCCTGGCTGCGGACGCACCGGAGTTGGCGGCCGCGCTGGCCGTCCCGCGACTGGCGTTCGCCGATCCGGGCACCGGCATCGGTGCCGCCGGGACCGTCGAACTGGCGACGGCGGAGCAGGAGTTGGCGGCCGACGGCACCGCGCGGCGGGTCGCCGAGCGGATCACCGCGGGCACCACCGTGCTGGCGGCGGCGCTGGAGGACGGCACACCGCTGTGCGCGGGCCAGCACAACCCGGTGGGCCCGGTGACGGAGGTCGGCGGGGTCGGCACGCTTCCGGCGGCGCGCCGGCGCGGTCTCGGGCTCGCGGTGACGGCGGCGCTGGTCGCCCACGCCCGCGCGAACGGCGTGCGGACGGTGTTCCTGTCCGCCGCGGACGAGGACGTCGCCCGGATCTACCGCCGGGCCGGCTTCCGCCCGTTCGCGACGGCCCTGATCGCCGAACCGGCGACGCCCGACGGAACGCCCGACGGAACGGCCGGCTGACGCGGCGCGCCGGACGAACGGGAACGGGGGCGGCCGTCAGTCGTCGTCCCCGTCCTCGTCGTCCGCCCCGGTGACGCCCTCCCCCTCCGCCTCGTCCACGACCCACGCGGACAGCCGCTCGGCGACGCCCGACACGCCGAGCCGCCCCTCCCGGATGGCCCGGGCGAGGCTGCGCACCTCGCGGGCGGTGGTCGCCACCGTGCAGCCGCTCGCGACGAGGTAGGCGTAGGCGACGGCGGTGGCGAACAGCTCGTTGGTCTTCTCCAGGGCCGGCACCCGGATCAGCTGGTGCATCAGGGCGGCGGCGCGGTCCTGCGGTTCGGGGTAGACGGCGATGTCGAAGATCTCGGCCTGGTGGCGGGAGACCGCCGCGAGCAGCGATCCGTAGTCGGTGACCTGCGGGTCACCGGGCGTGTACTGCTCGGCGGTCATGAGCAGCCACGAGAGGTCGACCTCCAGTTTCAACGGCGCACGCCCTGGAGGTCACCCGGCTCCGCGGTTTCCGCCAGGAAGGCCGTCTCGTACTCCTTCATGAACTTCGCGGCGGCGTCGACGAAGGCCCGCCCGGACTCGCCCATGTCCTGCTGGACCAGGCGCTCGATGTACTGGTTCATGCTGATCCCCTGCTGCTCCGCCCGCTCCCGGGCCATCTCCGCGGTGGCGGCGTCCACCCTGACGTTCAGCTGCTTTTTACCCATGGGCCTCAAGCTAGCGCTGAAGTGCTAGCACAACAAGGGCGCGGATCCCGCCCCCACACGCACCCACCGCACGCCCCCGCACAACCCCGGAGGCGCCCCGGACTCATACCCACCGTCCGCCGAACCACCCCCGCCACGACGGACGAGACTTGAAGAGTCCTGCACCTTCCGAGACTCTGAACACTCCTGAGCGTTCCGTGAAGCGGCACCGACCGGTGTGGAGGCCGGCAATGACAGCCATGTTCGACCAGGAGCTGCGCGAGCAGCTCGCCCAGGCCCGCCGCGACCTCGCGACGGCCCGGGCCGAAGGGGACGCCGACGGCGTCCAGGCGTACGAGGGCCGGATCTCCGAGCTGCTCCGGCTCGCCGCCCAGCACGGGATCGACCTTCCGCACGACGCCGCCGAGGAAGAGCACAACGAGCCCTGACCACCCCCGACCGAGCGGTCCGCAGCGAGCGGCCGGAAACACCGAGGAGGCGGCACCCGGAACACCCCGGGTACCGCCTCCTCGGCACGTGCGCGCCGCTACCTCACCCGGCCGCGCCGCCGACCGGCTCCAGGATCGCCACGCACTCGAAGTGGTGCGTCATCGGGAACAGGTCGAAGGCCCGCAGCGAGACCGGCCGGTAGCCGCCCTCGCGGAAGAAGCCGAGGTCCCGGGCGAGCGCCGCCGGGTCGCACGCGACGTACGCGATCCGGCGCGCCGCCAGGCCCGCCAGGCGCGCGACGGTCTCGCGCCCGGCGCCCGAGCGCGGCGGGTCCAGCACGATCAGGTCGGTGGCGGTGATGCCGGTGCGCGGCAGCAGCGTCTCGACCCGGTCGCACTCGATCCGGACGTTGTCCAGCGCGGCCAGGTTGTGCCGGGCGTCGACCACCGCCTGCTTGGCCGACTCGATGCCGAGCACCGCGCCGTCCTCGCCGACCCGGTCCGCCAGCGCGCCCGCGAACAGGCCCACGCCGCAGTACAGGTCGAGCGCGTTCTCGCCCCACTGCGGGTCCAGGCCGTCCAGGACGGCGTCCACGAGGGTGTCCGGCGCCTCCGGGTGGATCTGCCAGAAGCCGCCGTCGCTGACCCGCCAGGTGCGCCCGGCGGCCCGCTCGCGCACGAAGGAGCGCCCGTGCACGCGGTGCACGCCGCCCTGGTCGTCGATGCGGGCGATCGACACCGGCTTGTCCAGCTCGACCAGCGGCAGCTGCGCGCCGGGCCGCGGGGTGAGCACGATCTGGCGGTCCGAGGAGCCGGTCGCGGCGAAGACCTCGACCGAGGCGACGCCCGGCCAGTCGCGGGCCTCGACGCCGAGCTCGGTGACGCCCTGCGCGGCGATCAGGCAGTGGTCGACCGGCTGGATCTCGTGCGAGCGGTGCTTGCGCAGGCCGACCTTGCCGCTGTCCGCGTCCACCGCGTACTGCACCCGGGTGCGCCAGGCCGGCACCTGCCCGGCCGGGAGCTTGCCGCCGACCGGCTCGACGCTGCCGTCCCAGCCCGCCTCCTCCGGGGTGAGCCCGGCCAGCTTCGCCAGCTGCTCGGTCAGCACCGCCGCCTTGAGCTTGCGCTGCCCGCCGGGGGTCACGTGCTGCCAGTCGCAGCCGCCGCACTTGCCGGGCCCGGCGAACGGGCACGGCGGGGCGATCCGCTCCTTGGCGGGCTCCAGGATTTCCACCGCGTCGGCCCGCAGGAACCGCGACGTCGTGGTCCCCTCGGTCACCTGCGCGACCACCTTCTCGCCGGGCAGCGCGTGCCGGACGAACAGCACCCGGCCCTCGTACCGGGCCACGCAGTGCCCGCCGCCGTGCGCGACCGCGCCGACCTCGACCTCGTACCGCTGCCCGACCAGCGGGTCACCCGACGGCGTCTCCGGCCGCTGCGAGCGCGGCTGCTGGCCGCGCAGCGCCTTCGGCGGGCGCACGGCCTGCTTGCGCGGCGCCCCGCCCCTGCCGGACGCGCCGTCCTTGCCCTGGGAGCCCGCGCCGCCCTTGCCGGACGCGGCAGCGCCCTTCCCGGCAGCAGCCTTCCCAGCGGCGCCCTTCCCGGCGGAGCCCTTGGCCGAAGCCCCCGAGGCCCCCGAGGCGCCGGCGCCCTTGCCCGACGCCGCAGCCCCAGCCGCCGCCTCGGAGTCCGCCGGCGTCTCCGCCCGCTCGCCCGGGGCGAGCGGCGCCGTCCTCGCGGTCAGACCGTCGCGATCGGTGGCCTCCGGACGGATGACGGGCCGACCCCAGCGCGGCCGGGCGACCTGCCCGGGCTTGGTGCCGCCCCGGCGGGCGCCCTTGCCGGAGGTGGCGCCGGAGCGGCCGGGCTTGCCCCCGGAGTTGCCCGAGGAGCGGGGCGGATTGTTGCGGGTCACTGGGAGGAGTCCTTGCTGCGGTCGGAGGTCGCACCGGCGCTCGCGCCGGTCCGGTCGGAATCCTTCGACTCTACGGCCTTCGGCGCCCGCGGCTCGCCACGGCGGACGGCCCCCGGCGCCGACCAGGCCTTCTGCGGCCGGCGCCGCTCGGAGGACTCCAGCTGCCACGGCACCGAGGTGACCATCACACCGGGCTTGAACAGCAGCCGCCCCTTGAGCCGCAGCGCGCTCTGGTTGTGCAGCAGGTGCTCGTACCAGCGGCCGACGACGTACTCGGGGATGTAGACCGACACCACCTCCCGCGGGCTGCTGCGGCGCAGGTTCTTGACGTAGTCGAGGACCGGCCCGGTGATCTCGCGGAACGGCGAGTCCAGCACCTTCAGCGGCACCTCGATCCCGCGCTCGTCCCACTCCCGGCGCAGCGCCTCGGTGTCCGCCGGGTCGACGTTGACCGAGATGGCCTCCAGCGTGTGGGGGCGCGCGAGCCGCGCGTACGCGAGGGCGCGCAGCGCGGGCTTGTGCAGCTTGGAGACCAGGACGACGGCGTGCACCCGGGTGGGCAGCACGACGTCGTCGGGCTCCTCGGCGGCGCTGAGCTCCTCGGAGACGCGGTCGTAGTGGCGCCGGATGCCCTTCATCATCACGAACAGCACGACCATCGCGGCGATCGCGATCCAGGCGTGGCCGATCTTGGTGACCAGGACGACGATCAGCACCGCCATGGTCATCACCAGGCCGAAGGTGTTGATGGCCCGGCTGCGCTGCATGCGGCGGCGCTCGGCCGGGTCGGTCTCGGTGCGCAGCAGCCTGGTCCAGTGCCGGATCATGCCGGACTGGCTCATGTTGAAGGACACGAAGACGCCGACGATGTAGAGCTGGATCAGCCGGTTGGGGTCGGCGTCGAAGGCGATGACGAACAGGATCGCCGCGATCGCCAGCAGGATGATGCCGTTGGAGAAGGCGAGCCGGTCGCCGCGGGTGTGGAGCTGGCGGGGCAGGTAGCGGTCCTGGGCGAGGATCGAGCCGAGCACCGGGAACCCGTTGAAGGCGGTGTTGGCGGCGAGCACCAGGATCAGGCCGGTGACGGCGGCGACGAAGTAGAAGCCGGGCGTGAAGTTCGAGAAGACGGCCTCGCTGATCTGGGCGAGGGCAGTCTTCTGGTGGTAGTCGGACGAGGAGCCGACGAGCTGCTCGACCGGGTTCTCGGCCATCTGGACGCCGGTGAGCCGGGCCAGCCAGATGATGCCCATGAACATCACCACGGCGACGCCGGCCATCATGAGCAGCGTGGTGGCCGCGTTCTTGCTCTTGGGCTTGCGGAAGGCCGGCACGCCGTTGGAGATGGCCTCGACGCCGGTGAGCGCGGCGCAGCCGGAGGAGAACGACTTGAGCAGCAGGAACACCATCGCGAACCCGGCGAGCGATCCGTTGCCCGGGGTGGCGACGAGGTGGAAGCCGGAGCTCTCGGCGGGCATGTCCTGGCTGAGCGCGAAGTGCCGGAAGAACCCGTAGCAGACCATGCCGACGACGCCGATCATGAACGCGTAGGTGGGCACGGCGAAGGCGGTCCCGGACTCCCGGACACCGCGCAGGTTCATGCCCATCAGCAGCACGATCACGATGACCGACAGGGTCAGCTCGTGGCCGCGCAGCGAGGGCACGGCGGAGACGACGTTGGCGACGCCGGAGGTCGTGGAGACGGCCACGGTGAGGACGTAGTCGACCATCAGCGCGCTCGCGACGACCAGGCCGGCGGCCGGGCCGTGGTTGACGGTCGCCACCTCGTAGTCGCCGCCGCCGCTCGGGTAGGCGTGGACGTTCTGCCGGTAGGAGGCGACGACGGCGAGCATGACGATCGCGACGACGAGGCCGATCTGCCAGGAGAAGTGGATGGCGGACGCGCCCGCTACCGACAGGGTGAGCAGGATCTCCTCGGGGGCGTAGGCCACCGAGGAGAGCGCGTCCGAGGCGAAGACGGGGAGCGCGATCCGCTTCGGCAGCAGCGTCTCGCCCAGTTTGTCGCTCCGCAGGGCGCGCCCGATCAGCAGGCGTTTCGGAAGGTCAGTCGGCATAGGCACGTTAAGGAATCGTAGGGGTTTGCCGACAGGGCTTGCGCCGAACTCCCCACCCTTCGTCGCGACTGTGTTCGGTGGACCGGCTAGCGTGTCGGATACGAGCCGGTGGGCAACACTCTGGTTGTCGCGCCGGTACCGAACAGGACGCTCGCCCCGGCCACCGGGGCGGGAGAGGGAGATGAACGGTGTTTGCGCAGGTCAAGAACCCAACGGATCGGGTGAGGTAGCGCCGGTGCACATCGTCATCATGGGCTGCGGCCGCGTGGGCTCGGCCCTCGCGAGAGCGTTGGAGAAACAGGGCCACTCCGTCGCGGTGGTCGACCAGGACCCGACGGCCTTCCGCCGCCTGGGCGCCGGGTTCAACGGCCGCCGGGTCACCGGTGTCGGCTTCGACCAGGACACCCTGCGCGAGGCGGGCATCGAGGAGGCCGGCGCGTTCGCCGCCGTCTCCAGCGGTGACAACTCCAACATCATCGCGGCGCGGGTCGCCCGGGAGACCTTCGGCGTGGAGAACGTCGCCGCCCGGATCTACGACCCCCGACGTGCCGAGGTCTACCAGCGCCTGGGCATCCCGACCGTGGCCACGGTCCGCTGGACCGCCGACCAGATGCTGCGCCGGCTGCTGCCGAGCGGCGCCGAGCCGCTGTGGCAGGACCCGAGCGGCAGCGTCCAGCTGGCCGAGGTCGCCTACGACCCGCGCTGGGTCGGCCGCCGCCTGGCCGAGCTGGAGGAGGCCTCCGGCTCGCGGGTGGCGTTCGTCACCCGGCTCGGCGAGGGCCTGCTGCCCACACCGCAGACGCTGCTGCAGGAGGGCGACCTGGTGCACGTGATGCTGCGCCGGGCCGACCTGACGGCCGTCGAGGCCGCGTTCGCGCAGGGACCGAAGGAGGAGGGTCACTGATGCGGGTCGCCATTGCCGGGGCCGGTGCCGTGGGCCGCTCGATCGCGGGCGAGCTCCTGGAGAACGGGCACGAGGTCCTGCTGATAGACAAGAACCCCAACTCCATCTCGGTGGAGCGGGTGCCGCTGGCGGAGTGGCTGCTGGCCGATGCCTGCGAGATCACCTCGCTGGACGAGGCGGCCCTTCAGCGCTGCCACGTCGTGATCGCCGCGACCGGCGACGACAAGGTCAACCTGGTCGTCTCGCTGCTCGCCAAGACCGAGTACGCGGTGCCGCGGGTGGTCGCCCGGGTGAACAACCCGAAGAACGAGTGGCTCTTCAACGAGTCCTGGGGCGTGGACGTCGCCGTCTCCACCCCGCGCCTGATGTCCGCGCTGGTCGAGGAGGCGGTCAGCGTCGGCGACCTGGTCCGCCTGATGCGCTTCAGCCAGGGCAACGCCAACCTGGTCGAGCTGACCCTGGCGGCCGACACCGAGCTGGTCGGCACCCGGGTGGGCGACGTCGCCTGGCCGCCGGACACCGCGCTGGTGACGATCATCCGCGAGGGCCGGGTGCTCGTGCCCGGCAAGGACGACACCCTGGAGGGCGGCGACGAGCTGCTGTTCGTCGCGGCGCAGGAGCGCGAGGAGGAGCTGGAGGATCTGCTCTCGGCCACCTCCGGCGCCCAGTAGCCGGCACTCCCGGCGGCGTCCGACACGGCGTCCGACACGCAGGAGGGCCCGCACCCCATCCGGGGTGCGGGCCCTTCGTGCACCGGGTTCGTGCACCGGGTCGGGCCGGCTACTTCGCCGGCTCCTCCTCGTCGTCGTCCAGCGGCGCCTTGATCGGCGGCGGCGCCTTCAGCAGGATCTGCCAGGTCACGTACATCGCCAGCAGCAGCGGCGGGATGCCGAGCGCGACCTTCAGCCAGCCGAGCAGGTTGACGTTGTGGGTGAAGTACAGCGGGAAGAGGATCACCGGCTTGATGCCCATGATCACGACCCAGGCCCAGGTCGCCTTGGTGTAGGCGCGCAGCCGGCCCGGGTTCTCCTTGCGCCAGGTGAACATCTCGCCGGTGATCGGGCCGAGCATCAGGCCGATCAGCGGCCAGCGCACCAGCGCGGAGACCGCGAGCCCGATGCAGTAGCCGACGTTCCACAGCAGGCCGGGCAGGTAGAAGTCCTCGGCCCGGCCGCTCTTCATCGAGATCCAGGCGCCGATGGCGACGCCGAACACCCCGCTGAACGCGTGCTGGACGGTCTCCCGCTTCGCCAGCCGGACCACCACGAACAGGGCGCTCAGCGCGAGCGCGGCCCACGCGGCGGCACTGACCTGGTGGGTGATGTTGTACGTGACGATGAAGACCAGGCCGGGCAGCGTCATGTCGACCATGCCGCGCACGCCGCCGAAGGCCTGCAGCACGGTGTCGGCGGCCTCCTTCGAGGCGGCGGCCTTGCGGGCGGCCTCGGCGGCCTCCGGGTCGAGCTCCTGGCCGGTGGCCGGTGCGGCGGCGTCGACCGACCGCGCCAGGCCTTCTGCGGCGTCCTTCGCGGCGGCGTCCTGCCAGGCCGCCACGTCGGCGGCGTTCAGGTCGAGCCGGGCGGCGTCGCCGCCGGGGTGGTTGCTCACGCTCATTCGCTCCCGTGTCCAACCGGACGCAGCTCGTAGCGGGGGTTGAACAGCACGCGGCGCCCGCGTGCGTGGCTGATCCGACCGCTGGCGACGAGCCGGCGGCCCGGCTCTATGCCCGCGATCGAGCGGCGGCCGAGCCAGACCATGTCCAGCGCCTCGGTGCCGTCGAAGAGCTCGGCCTCCAGGGCCGGCACCCCGGCCCGCGGGCGCAGCGTCACCGTGCGCAGCGTGCCCGCCACGGTCACCAGATCGCGGTCCGCGCAGCCGGCGATCGGCGTGCAGCCCGACTCGGCCGCGCTCTCCTGGCGCAGCTCCTCGGCCCGCAGCTCCTCGGCCGACGAGGTCAGCCGGCTGAGCATGCGGCGGAAGCGGCCCTGCGGCTGGTCGCTGCTGTTGTCACCACTCATGCGGGAAGGGTACCGGTTTCCGGGCCCCCGGCGGCAGGCCGGACGATCGCCGCCGGGGCGCGGGGTGGCCGTGCGGGGCCCGGAAACCGGGCGGGCCGTCAGCTCTCGAAGCGGTAGCCCATGCCCGGTTCG
The DNA here is from genome assembly GCF_042733235.1 of Kitasatospora sp. NPDC059722. NCBI lineage: Bacteria > Bacillati > Actinomycetota > Actinomycetes > Kitasatosporales > Streptomycetaceae > Kitasatospora > Kitasatospora sp. NPDC059722. The sequence goes on along the minus strand of NZ_JBHWGD010000116.1, from coordinate 3,689 downwards.
GTGATGAAGTGGCGCGGGTGCGAGGGGTCGTGCTCCAGCTTGCGGCGCAGCTGGGCGAGGTAGACGCGCAGGTAGTTGGTCTCGGTGCGGTAGGCCGGGCCCCAGACCTCCTGGAGCAGCTGGGTCTGGCTGACCAGGCGGCCGGCGTTGCGCACCAGCACCTCCAGCAGATGCCACTCGGTCGGGGTAAGCCGGACGTCGGTGCCGTCGCGGTTCACCTTCTTGGCGGCGAGGTCGACGGTGAAGCTCTCGGTGACCACGAGCGAGTCGTCCTCGCCGGCCACCGGCTCGGCCCGGCGCACGGCGGCGCGCATCCGGGCGAGCAGTTCGTCCATGCCGAACGGCTTGGTGACGTAGTCGTCGGCGCCGGCGTCCAGCGCCTCGACCTTCTCGTCGGAGGCGTGCCGGGCCGACAGCACGATGATCGGCACCCGGGTCCAGCCGCGCAGCCCGCGGATCACCTCGACGCCGTCCATGTCGGGCAGGCCGAGGTCGAGGACGACGACGTCGGGATGGCGGGCGGCGGCCAGTTCCAGGGCGCTCGCGCCGTCATGGGCCGCGTCGACCTCGTACTTGCGGGCCTTGAGGTTGATCACCAGCGCGCGGACGATCTGCGGTTCGTCGTCCACGACGAGGACCCGGGTCATATACGGGCTCCGCCTTTCAGGGCTGTGTCGGGCTTGCGGGCGTGGGACTTGCGGACGGTGGTGCGTGCGGACCGTGGTGCAGACGGACGGGAAGTCGGTGTCCGGGTGTCACGTGACGAGCCGGGACAGCGGGTCGTGGTCGTCGCCGGACGGCTCGCCCGGTTCCGGGGGCCGCTCGACGGCGGGCAGGGTGACGACCATGGTGAGGCCGCCGCCCGGGGTGTCCTCGGCCGTGACGGTGCCGTTCATGGCCTCCACGAACCCGCGCGCCACGGCGAGCCCGAGGCCCACCCCGGCGCCGCGCGGCGCGTCCCCGTACCGCTGGAACGGCGCGAAGATCCGCTCCTTGGCATCCTCGGGCACGCCGGGGCCGCGGTCCACCACCCGCAGCTCGACCCGTCCCGGCCCGCCCGGCGGGTGCAGCGCGTCGGCCTTGACCAGCACCTTCACGCCCTCCGGGCTGTACTTGACGGCGTTCTCGATCAGGTTGGCCAAGGAGCGCTCCAGCAGCCCGCCGTCGGCCCGGATCATCGGCAACGTCTCCGGAACGTCCAGCCGGACGGACTCCAGCGGGACGCCGCCGAGCGCGAACGGCACGACCTCGTCCAGGTCGGTCTCCTGGATCAGCGGGGTCACGGTGCCGGTCTGCAGCCGGCTCATGTCCAGCAGGTTGTTGATCAGGTGGTCGAGCCGGTCGGCCCCGGCCTCGATCCCGGCCAGCAGCTCCGCCTCGTCCTCCGGGGCCCACTCGACGTCCGCCGAGCGCAGCGACGTGACGGAGGCCTTGATGCCGGCCAGCGGCGTGCGCAGGTCGTGCGAGACGGCGGCGAGCAGCGCGGTGCGGATCCGGTTGCCCTCCGCCTCCCGGCGGGCCGCGGCGGCCTCGCGGGCCAGCCGGCGGCGCTCCAGCACCACGGCGGCCTGCGCGGCGAACGCCCCGAGCAGCCGGCGGTCCGCCGCGGGCAGCACCCGGCCGCGCAGCACCAGCGCGAGGCTCTCGCCGACGGGGACGTCCACGTCGGCCGCCTCCGGGCGCTGCGGCGGGTGCGGCCCGGCGGCGGCGACCGGCACCCAGGCGCCGAGCGGGTCCGGGCGCTCCAGCAGCGCGGCGCTCTCCTGCCCGAAGGTCTCGCGCACCTGCTCCATCAGGGCGGTCAGCACGCCGTCCCCGTTGGGCGCGCCGCGCAGGACCGTACCGGCCAGCGCGCTGAGCGTCTGGGCCTCGGTCTGGCTGCGGGCCGCCTGCAGGGTGCGGCGGGCCGCCAGGTCCACGACGGAGGCGACCGAGATGCCGACGATGGTGAATATGGCCACCGCCATGATGTTCTGCGGCTGGCTGATGGTGAACGTGTGGATCGGCGGTGTGAAGTAGTAGTTCAGCACCGAGGAGCCGACCAGCGCCGACCCGATCGCCGGCAGCAGCCCGCCGACCAGCGCGGCGAGGACCGTCAGCGACAGGAACAGCAGCATGTCGGTGGACAGACCGAGGCCGCCGATCGCGGTCAGCGCCAGCGCCAGCAGCGGCGGGCCGACCAGGCCGATCAGCCAGCCGGCCACCGTCCGGGTGCGGCCCAGGTCGGTGATCCGCCGGATCGGGATCCTGCCCCGCCCGCTCCCGGCGTGCTCGTGGGTGACCATGTGGACGTCGATGTCCCCGGCCTCCCGGGTCACCGTGGTGCCGACGCCGGGCCCGTAGACGTACTGCCAGCCGGGGCGGCGGCTCGTGCCCAGCACGATCTGGGTGGCGTTCACACCCCGGGCGAAGTCCAGCAGCGCCACGGCCGGGTCGTCGCCCAGGACCGCGTGGAACGTGCCGCCCAGGCTCTCGACCAGCGACCGCTGCTCGATCAGCATCTGCGGGGACTGGTCGGTGCCCGCCAGCCCGTCCGAACGGGAGATGTGGACGGCCATCAGCTCGCCGCCCGACGTCCGGGCCGCGATCCGGGCGGCGCGACGGATCAGCGTCGCCCCCTCCGGCCCGCCGGTCAGGCCCACCACGATCCGCTCCCGGGCCTGCCAGATGCCCTCGATGCCCTGCTCGGCCCGGTACTTCTGGAGGTACTCGTCCACCCGGTCCGCGGTCCACAACAGCGCCAGCTCGCGCAGCGCCGTCAGGTTGCCCGGACGGAAGTAGTTGCCGAGGGCGGCGTCGATCTTCTCCGGCGCGTACACGTTGCCGTGGGCCAGCCGGCGGCGCAGGGCCTGCGGGGACATGTCGACCAGCTCGATCTGGTCGGCCCGCCGCACCACCTCGTCCGGCACGGTCTCGCGCTGCCGCACCCCGGTGATGCCCTCGACGGTGTCGCCGAGCGACTCCAGGTGCTGGATGTTGACCGTGGAGATCACGTCGATCCCGGCCGCCAGCAGCTCCTCGACGTCCTGCCAGCGCTTGGCGTTGCGGCAGCCGGGGATGTTGGTGTGCGCCAGCTCGTCGACCAGCGCCACCTGCGGGCGGCGGGCGAGGACGGCGTCCAGGTCCATCTCGGAGAACCTGGCACCCCGGTGCACCACCTGCTGGCGCAGCACGACCTCCAGCCCGGCGACGAGGTCCGCCGTGTTCCGCCGGCCGTGGTCCTCCACGAACGCCACGACGACGTCCGTACCGCGCTCCTGCCGCCGGTGCGCCTCCGCCAGCATGGCGTACGTCTTGCCGACCCCGGGGGCGGCCCCGAGGTAGATGCGCAGCCTGCCACGTCCCATGAGCACCATTCTTGATCCGGCCCGGTCCGGGAGCCACCCCCGGACACCTGTTCCCCTCCCCCTTCGAGACTACGGCGTGGGAGACGATTTTCCGCTGATCCGTGCACTGAGCATGCTGTTTTAGCGGCATATTGACGGTGCCACAGCCCGTCGGCCGGCCTGTACCCGCCAACCGGCGGGAACCCGTGCACGGACTGTCCGGAAACGCGAAGAACCCCCATCCGGAAACCGGATGGGGGTTCATTCTGAAGAATTGTTCGGCGGCGTCCTACTCTCCCACAGGGTCCCCCCTGCAGTACCATCGGCGCTGTGAGGCTTAGCTTCCGGGTTCGGAATGTAACC
>NZ_JBHWGD010000115.1:16593-19108 GCF_042733235.1 Kitasatospora sp. NPDC059722 | reverse complement strand
GAGAGCGCGGCGGCGGCTGTGGCGAGCGGCCAGCGGCGCTGAAGATTCGTCAATCTGATTGTGAACGGAATGACTTCCCCCGGTGTGAGCGGTCAGGTGATAGTCTTCGCTTGGGGCGCATCGTAGGACAGCAAGTCGACGTCCCGGCAGCGCAGTTGGGGGGATCCGTGTTCGGCCCTCCGGCTGCCCGGTCGGCGCCGCCGCTGGTCAGGACTCGCCGGGGTCCGCCACGAGGAGCCCGTCCCGTCCGTCGACTTGGCTCGAATCAATGGCCTCCCCTGGCGTGATCCACTCGCCGGGTGCTGCCGCGCGTCGCCACTCCGTCGTGTTCACCCCCTGTACGCGGACGGCCACCCTGTGGTGACATGTTCGCGTCAAAGCCGGGGTGGGGCAGGCCCGGGCCGGCCGTGCCCGCCCGCCCCCGGACCCGTGGACGATCGAAAGGGGAACCCCATGCTGCTCCGCGTGCTGGCCGCGACCGGTGTCGTCGCCTCGCTCTTCGGCGCACCCGCCTCCGGTGGCGACTCGCTCCCGACACCGCCCGACCGGATCGTCATCGACGTCGCGACGGTCAACGGCTCGGGCTGCCCGGCCGGGACGGCCGCCGTCGCCGTCTCCCCGGACAACACCGCCTTCACCGTCACCTACAGCCAGTACCTCGCCCAGGTCGGCGTCGGATCGAAGCCCACCGACTTCCGGAAGAACTGTCAGCTCGACCTCCGCGTGCACGTCCCGCAGGGCTTCACCTACGCGATCGCCTCCACCGACTACCGCGGCTACGCCCACCTGGAGAACGGGGCGACCGGCGTCCAGCGGGCCGGCTACTACTTCCAGGGCGACCCGCAGACCGCCTACGGGACCCACCGCTTCAACGGCCCGCGCGACGACAACTGGCAGGCGACCGACACCGTCGACGTCGCCGCCCTGGTCTGGGCCCCCTGCGGGGAGGAGCGCAACTTCAACATCAACACCGAACTCCGGGTCGCGGCGGGCTCCTCGGACCCGACCACCACCACGAGCTTCATGACGATGGACTCGACCGACGGGAGCATCAACACCGTGTACCACCTCGCCTGGAAGACGTGCCCCTGATCCGCTGAGGCGGGGGGGGGGGGGGGGGGGCCCCCCCCCCCCCACCCCCCACCCCGCGTGCGAGCCGATCAGCAGGCGATCGTCACGGAGAACGGACGGTCGTCGTCGACGCCCGGGGGAGCGGCCGTGCGGACGAACAGCGTGTCGGCCGAGGAGACGGCGAAGGCGCCGCCGGTTGCGAGCGCGAAGGCCGCCATGCCCGCCATGAGCTTCCTGGGCCTGGTCATGGGTTCTCTCCCGTCAGACGTGAGGGCCGGGAAGGGGCGAGCCGTCCCACCCGGGCTGTCCGCAGTCCTTCCTAGCGGGTCTCCGGGCCCCGGCACAGTATCGAGCCCGTGCCCGAGTTCGGCTCCTTCGGGGCGGGCATTGGCCTGGAGTCCTCCCGCGGGGCCCAGAACGCGGTGTTCCGCGCCTACCGGTACGCGCCGGAGGAGATTCCCTGGCTCTGAGCGGTCCCCAAAGCTCAGGGGCCCGCGGGCGGTTGCCGCCGCGGGCCCCGGCACCCGGCTGACGCGTTCCCGTCTGTCGCCTGTCGGTCCCTGCCCGTAGGGTGAGCCTCCGTTCCGCACGATCGGTGCGGACGGTCATCGGGCGACAACTCGGACGGAGTGGTATGGATATGAAGAATCGTCGGTTATGGACGCGCGTGCTGTCGGCGTTCGCACACCTCGCGGCGGTCATCGTGGGCCGCACGATGAGCGGCGCGACGAGTGCCGAGGCCAAGCCCGCGTGGGGCTGGGGCAACGGCCGTTGGTCGTGTTCCGGTGCGCCGGTGCCGGCCGGCTGGGTCATCACGGGCTACGACAGCAAGGGCTGCAACTTTGCGGGCTCGTGGTACCAGCAGCCGGTCTCGGACGGCATCTGGACGTGTTCCGGGTCCCCGGTCGTCCCCGGCTACGTGATCATCGCGCACGACCAGCGCGGCTGCAACGGGATCGGTTCCTGGCGGCACGGCCTCGTCCACGACGGGATCTGGACGTGTTCCGGCTCCCCGGTGGTCCAGGGGTACGTCATCACGGACCACCAGCAGAGCGGTTGCGGCGGGATCGGCGCGTGGCGGCACAACGTGGCGCGCGACGGGATCTGGACGTGTTCCGGTTCGCCCGTCGTCCAGGGGTACGTCATCACCGACCACCTGCAGTCCGGCTGCGGCGGCATCGGTGCCTGGCGGCACAACACCGCGCGCGCCGGTCTGTGGACCTGCCCGGGGTCGCCGGTCCCGGCCGGCTTCCGGGCGGCGGCCTTCCAGGCCTCCGGTTGCCACGGCATCGGCGCCTGGGTGCTGGTGAAGGCCTGACGGCCCAGCCGTAAGCCGTAAGCCGTCGGGGCCCGGGGGGCACCCCCACACCGCCCCCCCCCCCCCCCGGGACGCCGGCCGCCCAACCCCCCCCCGCGGGGGGTGAAGAAAAAAGAGAACGCCAAG
>NZ_JBHWGD010000115.1:0-16583 GCF_042733235.1 Kitasatospora sp. NPDC059722 | reverse complement strand
CCCGTTGTGTGGGGGGGGGTTTTGTGTTCTGCCGGGCCCCCCCCCTCAATATACAGTCCGTGGGCGGCGGTGTCCCCCCCGGGGGGCGCCCCCGGGGCCGCAGGCTCGTTCGCGCGAGCCCTACCGCGGGCTGCTGGTGATGATCAATATCGCGAGCAGGATCCCGAAGCCGAGGTTCGCGATTTCCAGCCAACCGAAGATCTTGGCGCGCTTGGCGTACTTCTCGCGCTCGTACGGATCGACGGCGGTTCTGGCGCGGTTGCGGTTGGTGACCCACAGTACGATGAAGATGATGTCGAGCACGGCGAACTCCTGTGGGCCGATGGGATGTTGACGATCAGCCGAGGTGGGCGAGGGCCTTCCCGGGTTCGGGTTCAGGATGTCGGCGCACCAGGAGGGTGTCAACTGAGATAGATGCCAAGGGCTGCTAAATTTACGACAGTTGATGACTCGCCGCTTCGTCCTCGGGGAGCCCCGTGCGCACCTGCGCCACCACCGCCGAACGCACGAACGCCCGCGACACCGTCACCAGCCAGGCCGTCTCGGCGGCGAGGTCGGCCGCGACCTCGCGCGGCGCGTAGCCCGTCCCGTCCGCGGACGGACGGTGCCCGGCCGCCGACGACTCCAGCGCGGCGGCCAGGACGGCCGCCTCCACGACGGCCGCGTCCCCGCCGCTCGCCGCCTCGGCCCACCCGGGCACCCGCGGATCGGCGTGCGCCCGCAGCGTCAGCTGACCGTCGCGGATCTCGATGACGCGCCGGTAGAGCGCGAACTCCGGGTTCCGCAGCGGCCCGCCGAGGCCGAGCACCCCGACCTCCGCGGTGAGCGAGATCTCCGGCACCGCCGAGTGCAGCGCCGACCACAGCGGTTCGAGCCGCCGGTAGTCCCGCCAGGCCCGCACCTGCCGCGCCGAGCGGGTCAGGAAGGCCGCCCACACCGCGAGCGTCATGCCGCCGATGCCGAAGAGCAGCGTGCCGAGGGCGAACGGGGCCGAGAAGGCGTCCTCCTCGATCTCCTGGCGGCCGGTCGTCAGCGTCTCCCACAGCGGCACGGCGCTCAGCGCCGACCAGGCGAACCCGCACGGCGTCCCGGCGACGATCAGCCGCAGCCCGGTTCGCGGCAGCCCGGGGGCGACGACCCCGGCGGACCGCACGACCGCCAGGCCGAACACCGCGACGCACCAGCAGCCGTGCACGGTGAAGAGGGCGTTGAACAGCGTGAGCGGCAGGCGCCCAGCCGGGCCGGCCACCAGCTCGGGGCCCTCCAGCCGCACCCCGCCCACCACGTACGCGACCGCGCTCACCGCCATGACGAACGCCGAACCCACCGCCTGGCGCCGCACGGCGGCCGGGCCCGACGCCGCCGGCCGCACCGCGTACCCGAGCAGGGCGATCGCGCACTCCGCACCGAGCTTGAGCTCGTAGCCGAGCAGCGGTACGCACCGCGCGACGGACTCCCACGGCACGGCGGCCCGGGTGGCCGGGGCGAGCACGGCGACGGCCGTGCCGATGCCGAGGATGAACACCAGCAGCCGGCGCTCGCCGGGGCGGCGGCACAGGCCGCGGGTCAGGACCAGCCGTGCGGCCGTCGCCAGCAGGGCCAGCGCGCAGACCAGGTAGTCGACGGTGCTGCTCACGGTGCCGTCCGGTCGGGATCGTCGGGGTGGTGGGGTGGTGCGAGACCGAAGACGGCGTCGAAGCCCGTGCCGCTTGCCGCCGTGGACATCGTCTCCCTCCCCGATCTCCCCACCCGACGGGACTGTCCGGACGCCCATGGTAGTGGCGGACTTCCGGGGCTTCCAGGCCACTTGACGGGTGGGGAGGAGCAGGCGTCAGACGGCCGCGGGGGTGGTCCGGCGCGCGGTGCGGACGTCCTGCCACACGAAGTAGGCGAGGTTGAGCAGCACCGCCGCGTGGAGCAGCCACCAGCCGGGGCCGAAGGAGATCGTGATGTGCGGCACCAGCGTCGGCGACACGGGGGCGAAGTCGGTGGGCCGCAGCGTCAGGTCGGTGGTGAGGAGGCGTACGAGGAACGCCGAGAGGCTCAGGTAGCCGAGGGTCCGGACGACCGGGTGCCGGCGGTGCGGCCGGAGGGCGGTGCAGACGAGGGCGAGGACACCGAGCAGCAGCCAGGGCCACGCGAGGAGGATGCCGTAGCGGGTGTCGGGGACTCCGGGGAAGGACAGGAACCCGAGCGCCTTGCCGAGCGAAACGTCGGCCGCCAGGTCGTGGCCGTTGGCGAACGTGCCGTTGAGGGTGGCGCCGGTCAGGGGCACCGCGCCGACGTACAGGGCCAGGCCGCCGAGGGGCGCGAGCAGGTACGCCGGGCTCCATCGCCGTGCCGGGGCCGGAGCGCGGGGCGGTACGGGCGGCGGGGGCGGCACGAACGTCGTGGCGGTCGCGGTGAAGGGAGCGGTCGGCGGCGCCGTGGGCGGGGCGGGCTGCTGCTGCAGGAACGCCGTGACCATGGCGGCGGCCTGCGGGCCGGTGAGGCGGTCGTCCGGGGCCTTCGTGAGCAGGCCGTTGATCAGCGGCGCCAGCGGACCGGCCAGTGCCATCGGCGGTGCCGTCTCGAACAGGAGCGCCGCGAGCGTGGCCGCCGGGGTGTCGCGGCGGAACGGCATCCGCCCCTCGACGGCCTGGTAGAGCGTCGCGCCGAGGGAGAACAGGTCGCCGGCCGCGGCGGCGGGGCTGCCGTGGGCGCGTTCGGGCGCGAGGTAGTCGACCGAGCCGATGAACATGCCCGAGGCGGTGAGCGCCGTCTGGTCCTGCTGCACGGCGATCCCGAAGTCGGCCAGCAGGACGCCGCCGCCGTCGGCCAGCATGATGTTCGCGGGCTTCACGTCGCGGTGGACGATGCCCGCCTCGTGCGCGGCGCCCAGCGCGGCGAGGACGGCCTGCGCGACCCGGGCCGCCTCGGGCGCCGGGAGCGGTCCGTCCTGGACGATCCGGTCCTCCAGGGAGCGGCCGACGATCAGTTGCATGACCGTCCAGGGGAGGCCGCCGTCCACCACGACGTCGTGGACCCCGACGACGTTCGGGTGGTCGCGCAGCCGCGCCGCGTGCTGGGCCTCCCGCTGGGCGCGCACCAGGCGCTCGTCGTGCTCCGCGGCCGAGGCGGCGGGCGGCAACTGGACCTCCTTGACGGCGACGTCGACGCCCAGCACCTCGTCGTGGGCCTGCCACACGCTGCCGAACCCGCCCGCCCCGAGGCGCCGCACGAGCCGGTAGCGCCCGCCGACCAGCCGCCCCTCCCGCGTCGCCTGGTCGCCACCGCCGACGCCGTTCCCGCTCTCCGACACCGTCTCCCCGTTCCCGTGCACGCAGTCCGCCGCAGGGGTCCAGGACCGGCGATGGTGCCGGATCCGCGCTGCGGCGACGGGCCGTCGCACCGGCCCGGGCCACGATCATCCCAGCCGCGCGCGGGCCGGGGCACCCGGGGTCCGGATGGTCCGGACGGCCGCGGTGTCTCCAATCGGCGGCCGGCCGGAGTACCAAAGTCCCGGTCACCGGTGTGGGACGGGTGGGACGGACACGACCGGGCCTTGCGCCGACGCGGTCGCCCGGCAGACTGACGGGACCGGCGGCAGCGGGTCGATCCCCGCCGCCGGCTCCCGGCTGACGAATCATCGGAGACTCGCGCCGGAGATCCACGAGATCCTCACACACCAGGAGCACCCACCCGTGCGTACCCTCCTCCCCGCCCGCCGCCGGTTATCGCTGGGCCTGGCCCTGGCCGCCGCACTGACCGGTCTCGGCGCACTGACTGCCTCCGCCGCGGCCGCCTCCGCCGCGCCCGCGGCCACCGCGCCGAGCCCGATAGCCCTGACCTCCTCCGCCTGTCCGGCGGACATCCGGCAGGGCGAGTCCGACGGCTGCGTCACCCAGCTCCAGCTGGAGCTCGACCGCACCGGCGCTACGATCGCCGTGGACGGCCGGTTCGGGGCGGCCACCCTGACCGCCGTCCGCGTCTTCCAGACGGCGCACGCGCTGGTGGCCGACGGCATCGTCGGCCCCGCCACCAAGGCGGCGCTCGACGCCGCGGCCGCGGCGGCCTCCGGCACCGTCGACCTGCGCACCCAGTGCGGCGACCTGCGGACCGGCGCGAGCGGACCGTGCGTCAGCACGCTGCAGACGATGCTGAACGCGCTCGGCGCCCGGCTCACCGTGGACGGGCAGTTCGGGCCGGCCACCGACACCGCGGTGCGCGACTTCCAGGCCTTCCACGGCCTGGCCATCGACGGCGTCGTCGGCCAGGGCACGAAGGCCGCCCTCTACAGCGGCAACGCCGGCTCCACCGGCACCCCGCCGCCGCCCGGCACTCCGGTCGACCCGGCCAAGGTCCTCGCCGCGGCCAAGGCCTTCCTCGGCGTCCCGTACGTGTGGGGCGGCGGCCACTCGCTGCGCGGCGAGGGCCCCGGCCCGTCGCTGGGCACGTGCGACGGCTACACCGGCTCGATCCAGCCCTGCCCGGCCGACACGACCGCCGGCGTGGACTGTTCGGGCCTGGTCCGCGCGGCCTACTGGTTCGGCGCGGGCTTCGACCTGGCCAACGGCGGCGACACGAACCAGCAGACGCTGGACCGCCACCTCACGCCGGTCACCGAGTCCCAGCGCCGGCCGGGCGACCTGGAGTACTTCGGCACGGACGCGCACACCACCACGCACGTCGTGCTGTACGCGGGCACCGACCCCGCCACCGGCGCGGACATGATGTACGAGGCCAAGGAGACGGGCACGGACGTCCACTACGTCGGCCTGCGCACCGGCGGCTTCTGGTACCACGTCACGGCCTGACGGCCGGGGCACGCACCGCGCGGGGGGGGGGGGCCCCCGCCGCGGCGCCGGGGGGGGCGGCGCCCCCGCACGCCGCCGTCCCCGGGGGGCGGGCCCGTCCACCTCGGGGAGCGCGCGTGTCCACAACCAACACCCGGTCCACCGCCGGAGAGGCCCACCTCGGACACGTCGTGTTCATCTCCGCGGCCGCGGCGATGGGCGGCTTCCTGTTCGGCTACGACAGCGCCGTGATCAACGGCGCGGTCACCGGCATCCAGAAGCACTTCGGGGTGGGCAACGGCGAGACGGCGTTCGTCGTGGCCATCGCGCTGCTCGGCTCGGCCGCCGGCGCGGTGGCCGCCGGCCGGCTCGCCGACCACCTCGGCCGGGTGCGCACGATGCTGCTGGCGGCGACGCTCTTCGCGATCAGCGGCCTCGGCTCGATGTTCCCGCCGAGCATCCAGGTGCTCGCCACCTGGCGCGTGGTCGGCGGCGTCGCGATCGGCATCGCCTCCGTCATCGCCCCCACCTACATCGCCGAGGTCGCCCCCACCGCGTACCGCGGCCGGCTCGCGTCGTTCCAGCAGATGGCGATCGTGCTCGGCATCACCGTCTCCCAGCTGGCGAACTGGGCGCTCAACCAGGCCGCCGGCGGCGAGTCCACCGGCCACCTCGGCGGCGTCCAGGCCTGGCAGTGGATGCTCGGCGTCGAGACCATCCCGGCGCTGGTGTACGGCCTGATGGCGCTCGCCATCCCCGAGTCGCCGCGCTTCCTGATCGCCGACCACCGCGAGGCGCAGGCCCGCAAGGTGCTCAGGGAGGTCGAGGGCGAGGACGTCGACCTGGACGCCCGGGTCGCCGAGATCCGCGCGGTGCTGGAGTCCGCGCACAAGCCGCGCCTGAGGGACCTGCTCGGCGGCCGCTTCGGTCTCCTGCCGATCGTCTGGGTGGGCATCGGCGCCTCGGCGTTCCAGCAGTTCGTCGGCATCAACGTGATCTTCTACTACTCGTCGCTCCTGTGGCAGTCGGTCGGCATCAACGAGTCCAACTCGCTGCTGATCAGCCTCTCCACCTCGATCGTCAACGTGATCGGCACGGTGATCGCGATGGTGCTGGTGGACCGGATCGGCCGCAAGCCGCTCGCCCTCGCCGGCTCGATCGGCATGGCGCTCGCGCTCGCCACCGCCGCCTGGGCGTTCTCCTACCGGCACGGCACCGGCGACACCGCGACGCTCGACAACACCCACGCCACCGTCGCCCTGGTCGCCGCGCACGTCTTCGTGCTCTGCTTCGCCTTCTCCTGGGGCGTGGTGGTCTGGGTGCTGCTCGGCGAGATGTTCCCCAACCGGATCCGCGCCCTCGCCCTGTCCGTCGCCGCCTCCGCCCAGTGGATCGCCAACTGGGCCATCACCGTGAGCTTCCCGGACCTCGCCGACTGGAACCTCTCGGCGACGTACGTGATCTACGCGGCCTTCGCGCTGCTCTCCATCCCGTTCGTGGCCTTCTGCATCAAGGAGACCAAGGGCCGCGCCCTGGAGGAAATGGGCTGACCCCGACCCCCACCGACGCCCCCCAACGGTCCCCACCGACGACCGCCGCAGGACGACCGCCGCACGCGGCCCGACCCACCGAGAGGAAGCCATGCCAGACCAGGGCGGCTCCCGGCAGAACCTCACCTTCCCGAGCAACGGCCGCACCGCGCACGGCTACCTGGCCAGCCCGCCCCAGGGCGTCGGCCCCGGCCTCGTCCTCGTCCAGGAGTGGTGGGGCCTCACCACCCACGTCGCCACGATGGCCGACCGCTTCGCCGCCGAGGGCTTCACCGTCCTCGCGCCCGACCTGTACGGCGGCGCGACGACCCACGACGGCGCCGAAGCCGCCCGCCTCAAGCGCGAGCTGCCCGTCGAGCACGCCGTGACGGACCTCGCCGGCGCCGTCGACCACCTGCTCGCTCTGGACGGCGTCGTCGGCGACGCGGTCGGTGTGGTCGGATTCTGCATGGGCGGCGGCTTCGCGCTGCTGCTGGCCGCCCGCGCGGGCGACAAGGTGGCCGCCGCCGTCCCCTTCTACGGCCTCCCGCCCGACCCGGACTTCGACTACCGCGGCCTCACCGCCCACGTCCTCGGCCACTTCGGCGAGCACGACCGCTCGATCCCGATGTCCGCCGTCGACGAGGCCGCCACCCGCATCGGCGAGGCCACCGACATCCGCCCGGAGATCCACTTCTACCCGGCCGGACACGCCTTCATGAACGACGAGAACCCGCTCGGCACCTACGACGCCCTCCAGGCCCGCACCGCCTGGCGCCGCACCCTGAGCTTCCTCCGGGGCCACCTCGGGTGACTCCCGCACCCGGCTCCGCGAGCGCCCCCTGCGCCCCGCGTGCGCCCTGCGTCCGCCAGGTGGTGCGCAACCACCGGCGCACGCGGTTCGTCCGACCAGGTGAGTCATTCACCACCACCTGGGGGGCCACTGGTGCCGAAGCCTCTGCTGTTCCTGGACGTCGACGGCGTCCTCAACCCGGTCTGCCCGCACCCGGACGCCGGGTTCGACGCCCACACCCTGCTCGGCTACTCGGTCCTGCTCTCCGCCCGCCACGGCGACTGGCTGCGCGAACTCGCCGACACGTACGAACTCGTGTGGGCCACCACCTGGGAGGAGCACGCCAACACCCACATCTCCCCCGCGATCGGCCTGCCCGAGCTCCCCTTCGTCCGCTTCACCGGCTACGTCCCGCAGCCCGGCGACCCGCGCGTCCCCCTCATGCAACTGTTCTCGTCCCGCAAGTGGGCCCCACTGCTGCGCTACGCCGGAGGCCGCCCGTTCGCGTGGATGGACGATGTCATCCCCCAGCGCCTGGTGCGCAATTCACTGTGGCGCCGCGACCGCGTCCTGCTGCCCATCGACCCCGGCCAGGGCCTGGAACGCCGCCACGTCGACCGGCTCCTCGCCCGCCCGCCGAGGTCCCAGAGCAAGCTGACGCTCAAGGGATAGGCAGCACAGGCTCAAGGAGTGGGCAACCGGCTCAAGGGGTGGGCAGCCGACTCAAGGAGTAGGCAGCCAGCTGACGTGCCCGGCGAGCAGCGCGTACCCGACGAAGGCCACCGTGTCGATCAGCGCGTGCGCCACCACCAGCGGCATCACTCGCCCCCACCGCCGGTAGGCCAGGCAGAACACCGCGCCCATGACCATGTTGCCGACCAGCCCGCCGACGCCCTGGTACAGGTGGTACGAGCCGCGCAGCACCGAACTCGCGACCAGCGCCGCCGGCCACGACCACCCCAACTGCCCGAGCCGGCGCAGCAGGTAGCCGAGGACGACGACCTCCTCCAGGATCGCGTTCTGCCACGCGGACAGGACGAGCACCGGCACCCGCCACCACACGTCCGGCAGCCCCGACGGCGCCACCGTCAGGTTGTACCCGGCCGCCTGGGACGCCAGGTACAGCAGCAGCCCGGACCCGCCGATCGCGGCGGCGACGCCCGCGCCCCGCCCGAGGTCGCGCAGCTTCTGCCGCAGGTCGAAGCCGAGCACGCGCAGCGCCGCGCCCTCGCGCACCAGCAGGTAGCCGACCAGGACGACGGGCATCAGCCCGCGCCCGATGTAGTAGAGCTGCCAGGTCAGGTCGAGCCACGGCCGCCCGGGCGCCCGCGAGCCGTTCAGGGTCGCGACCTGCTGGCCGAGCGAGAGCGGCGCGGTGAGCGAGCCCGCGAAGTCGATGACCGCGCTGATGCCGCTGGCCCCGAGCGACAGCCCGAGGACGATCAGCAGCTCGGCACCGAGCAGCCGGCGCGTGGGCCGGGCGGTCTCCGGTTCGGTCGGGACGGTGGTCACGGGCGGGCTCCAGTGCGGCGATCAGGCCTCCGGCCGTCGGCCGACCACCGGGGCGATCATCCTGACACAGCGGCCGCGCGATCCGGCCGGCGGGCGCTGGTGCCGTGGCCGGACGGGTCCACCACGTTGCGCCCCGGGCCACGGCGTTACCCCACCGGCCAGGTGTGCACCGGCTCGCCGCCCCGCATGTGCTCGATGTACCGCCGGGTCATCGCCGCGAGCGCCGCTGGCCGGTCCATCCCGTACCGTTCCCGCAGCCGGTGGAAGGTCGCGCTCTGCCAGGCCGCGCCGTTGGTCCGCCGCAGGCACCGCTGCTCGATGATCCCGAGGTAGCGGTCCCGGTCGGCCGGCTCCACGCCCCACGCGTCCAGGCCCTGGTAGGCCATCGGCAGCAGCTCGCCGAGCACCAGGTCGACGGCGGACACCGTGGTCAGCCCGCCGCCGCGCCCCGCCCGGCCCGAGCGCGGCCACTGGAAGACGGCGTCGACGCCGTACCGCGCCGCCTGCCGGAAGTTCTCGTCCGCCCGGTCGAACGGCAGCCTGGTCCACACCGGCCGCGACTGCTCGGCCAGCACCCGCACCACCCCGTAGTAGAACGCCGCGTTGGCCAGGGTGTCGGCGACCGTCGGCCCGGCCGGCAGTGCCCGGTTCTCCACCCGCAGGTGCGGCACCCCGCCGCTCACGTCGTACACCGGCCGGTTCCACCGGTAGATCGTCCCGTTGTGCAGCCGCATCTCCGCCAGCCGGGGCGCGCCGCCGGAGGCCAGCACCTTCAGCGGGTCCTCGTCGTCGCAGATCGGCAGCAGCGCCGGGAAGTAGCGCAGATTCTCCTCGAACAGGTCGTACGCCGAGTCCACCCAGCGCTCGCCGAACCACGTGATCGGGCGTACGCCCTGCGCCTTGAGCTCCGCCGTACGGGTGTCGCAGGCCTGCTGGAACAGCACCGGCCTGGTCTCGCGCCACAGCTCCCGCCCGAACAGGAACGGCGAGTTGGCGCCCAGCGCGAGCTGCGGCCCGCAGATCGCCTGCGCCGCGTTCCACACCGAGGAGAACCGCTGCGGCGTCACCTGGAGGTGCAGCTGGAGCGAGGTCGCCGCCGCCTCCGCGACCATGGTGATCGACTCCAGCTGGAGGCGCTCGACGCCCTCGATGTCCAGCGAGATGTCCTCGCCGCGGGCGGCCAGGATCTGGTCGCTCAGCAGGCTGTACCGCTGATTGTGGGACATCGCGTCCAGCCCGGTGTGGTCGTGCTCCAGCGTCGGCAGGATGCCCACCATGACGATCCGCGCGCCGGCCTCGGCCGCCCGCCGGTCGGCGTAGCGCAGCCCGGTGTCGATCTCCTCGCGCAGTTCCTCGAAGACGTGCCCGCCCAGCCGGTGCGGCGCGATGTTCACCTCGATGTTGAACCGGCCGAGCTCGGTCTGGAAGTCGCTGGAGCCGATCGAGCTCAGCACCTGCGCGTTGCGCATCACCGGCAGGCCCTGCTCGTCGGCCAGGTTGAGCTCGATCTCCACGCCCATCACCGCGCGCGGGCGGTCGAAGCGGTCCTCCTGCAGCATCCGCCCGAGCGCGTCGAGGCAGGCCTGGAGCTTTCGTCGGTACAGCTGCCGGTCCGCCAGATCCGCACGCGTCGCCACGACCTTCTCGCCCATGGTCCCCTCCTCCTGAGCCACCGGCCGACCGACCGTGCCAGACATCATGCCCGCCCGGAAGATCGATACCCGAAGGCGTGTACTGGCTTGCAATGCAAGGAAACTGACGACTATTCAGAGTATCTGCCGACTTGCCCGGCGCCACCGCCTGTGATAAACAGGTCACCCTGCGCACCTGTTCGATAGAATTCGCACTGCGCTCCGGCCGGTCCGCTCCCCGCCCCGAGGCCCTCGTCGAGGGCGGCGACCGCGCCGGCTCCGCGATCCTGCACAACCGGACACGGCCAGGTCCCGTCACCGTTGACACACCGCGCCACGCCGGTATGCCGCACTCGCACGCCGATCTCACACGGAGAGGCGACCTCGCCATGACACTGCAGACCCCGCAACCCCCACCGAGCGCCCTGCGCGCGGTCCTCGCCGCACTCGACTCGGAGACCGCGCTGCGCCAGCCCGCCGCCGCAGCGCTGCGTCATCCGGCCGGCCCCCTGCTGCCCGCCCACCCGCTCGCCGTCCACGTCCTGGACGGCCCGCACCCCGAGCTCACCGCCGCCCGCCGGACGGGCTGGCGCTTCCTGATCAAGGACGGCGCCGACGTGGCCGCCGCCGCCGAAGTGGTGCTGGACATCGAGGGCCACACCTTCTCCCACTTCACCGCCGGCCCCTACCTGGACTCCACGGTCCGGGCGCTGCGCCAGGCCTGGCAGCTCGCGCAGGGCTCCCGGGTGCGCCACCAGCCCCGCCTGCTGACCTTCCCCGGCCAGTACGCGACGGCGCTGTGGCTGCACAGCCCCGACACCGGCCCGGCCGCCGACCTCCTGATCCCGCTCGCCCCGGCCCCGCTCGGCGTCACCGCGCACCGCGCGTACCCGGCCGCCGAGCTCCTCCCGCTGCTCGCACGCGCCCCCCTCGCCAAGCCGCTGCTCCTCGGCACCTCCTGACCCGGACACCCCTGGCGACACCCCCGACCCCAGGGCTCTCCGGACCTCTCACCCACCCGGACGGGTCACCGTCCATGGCCCTGATGGGTCACCTTGCGCCTGACCCGTCTGTGCGTATTTCGCCACCAGCCCCACCTGAACGGGTGATCTCTGCGCGGGAGTTGTGGCGCATGTCACCAAATCGCTGCGCGCACGTCCGCAGATGCCGACACTGGGAACCAGCGTGGAAGGACCACCTGTCCTACCCACTTGAGCGCCGCTCAACACCTGGTCGGCGCGCGGACAGGATCCGACTGCGCGGCGGTTCCCGACGGCTCGCCGTCGGCGGCCGCCCCACGGGGAGGATCGCAGAGCGAAGCGAGGGTACGCATGTGCCAGCACCGTCCTGAGTGCCCGTCGGCCGAGTCCGAGGACCGCGAGGCTGCCGTCCCGGTGGCCTGCCACCCGGAGCAGGGCTGGAGCCTGCTCTGCAACGGCGTCCTCATGTTCGAGGACACCGGAGAGCTGCTGCCCGACGGCCGGGTGATCGCACCGCGCCGCCCGGTCGCCCACGCGGCCTGACCCGCAGTCCGACCCGCGGCCTGACCCGCGGTCCGACCGTACGCACGCACCATCAGCGGGGGCAGTCCACGAGAACGGGGCAGGGCCCCGGCGAACGCACCGCCGGGGCCCTGCCACTCACGCCTGCCGGATCCGGCTCAGACGCCGTACTCGTCAAGCGGCGGGCACGAGCAGACCAGGTTGCGGTCGCCGTACGCGCCGTCGATCCGGCTGACCGGCGGCCAGTACTTGTCCGCCGGGTTCACG
Organism: Kitasatospora sp. NPDC059722; assembly: GCF_042733235.1. Classification (NCBI taxonomy): domain Bacteria; kingdom Bacillati; phylum Actinomycetota; class Actinomycetes; order Kitasatosporales; family Streptomycetaceae; genus Kitasatospora; species Kitasatospora sp. NPDC059722. The sequence continues at coordinate 4,574 of NZ_JBHWGD010000115.1, read as the reverse complement.
CCCGCCGGGAAGACGGCCTCCTGCCGCGAGTAGCCGTGCGCCCAGTCGCCGGCCAGGGTGGCGGCGATGTGCGGGGCGTTGCACAGCGGGTTGTCGTCGGCCGCCCACTCGCCCGAGCCGACCTTGTCGATCTCGGCGCGGATCGCGATCATCGTGTCGCAGAACCGGTCGATCTCGTGCAGGTCCTCCGACTCGGTCGGCTCGATCATCAGCGTGCCGGCCACCGGGAACGACATCGTCGGCGCGTGGAAGCCGTAGTCGATCAGGCGCTTGGCGATGTCGTCCACCGTCACGCCCGTCTCCTTGGTGAGCGGACGCAGGTCGATGATGCACTCGTGCGCGACCAGCCCGCCCGGCCCGGTGTAGAGCACCGGGAAGTGCGGGGCCAGGCGCTTGGCGATGTAGTTGGCGTTCAGCACGGCGACCTGGGTCGCGTGCTTGAGGCCCTCGCCGCCCATCAGGCGGACGTACGCCCAGGAGATCGGCAGGATCGCGGCCGAGCCCCACGGCGCCGCCGAGATCGGGCCGACACCGGTGGCCGGGCCGGCCTCCTCCTGCAGCGGGTGGTTCGGCAGGTACGGCGCCAGGTGGGCGCGCACCGCGACCGGGCCGACGCCCGGGCCGCCACCGCCGTGCGGGATGCAGAAGGTCTTGTGCAGGTTCAGGTGCGAGACGTCCGCGCCGAACTTGCCCGGCTTGGCGAGGCCGACCAGGGCGTTCAGGTTGGCGCCGTCCACGTACACCTGGCCGCCGGCCTCGTGCACCAGGGCGCAGATCTGGGTGATCTCGGTCTCGTAGACGCCGTGGGTGGACGGGTAGGTGACCATCAGCACCGACAGGCTGTCGCGGTGCTTCTCGATCTTGGCCTTCAGGTCCTCGACGTCCACGTCGCCGTCGACGAGGGTCTTCACCACGACGACCCGCATGCCGGCCATCACGGCGGAGGCCGCGTTGGTGCCGTGCGCGGAGGACGGGATCAGGCAGACGTCGCGCTGGGTGTCGCCGTTGGCGTGGTGGTAGGCGCGGACGGCCAGCAGGCCGGCCAGCTCGCCCTGCGAACCGGCGTTCGGCTGGATCGAGACGGCGTCGTAGCCGGTGACCTCGACCAGCTGCTGCTCCAGCTGGCGGATCAGGGTCAGGAAGCCCTGGGCCTGGTCGATCGGCGCGAACGGGTGCAGCTGGCCGAACTCCGGCCAGGTCACCGGCTCCATCTCGGTGGTCGCGTTGAGCTTCATGGTGCAGGAGCCCAGCGGGATCATGCCGCGGTCCAGCGCGTAGTCCCGGTCCGACAGGCGGCGCAGGTAGCGCAGCATGGCGGTCTCCGAGCGGTGGCTGTGGAAGACCGGGTGGGTGAGGTACTCGTCCTCGCGCAGCAGCGCGGCGGGCAGCGCCTCGGCGGTCTCGGCGGCCTCGACGGCGGGCACGCCGAACGCGGCCCAGACGCCGGCCAGGTGCTCACGGGTGGTGGTCTCGTCGGTGGAGACCGAGATCCGGTCCTCGCCGTCCTGGTACACGTTGATGCCGTTGGCGCGGGCGGCGGCGGCGATCTCGGCGGCGCGGCCCGGGACGACGGCGGTGACGGTGTCGAAGAACTCGCCGTGCAGCAGCTCGACGCCGCCGGCCCGCAGGCCCTCGGCGAGGGCGGCGGCGTAGCGGTGGGTGCGGCGGGCGATGTCGGCCAGGCCGTCCGGGCCGTGGTAGACGGCGTACATCGAGGCCATGACGGCGAGCAGCACCTGGGCGGTGCAGATGTTGCTGGTGGCCTTCTCGCGGCGGATGTGCTGCTCGCGGGTCTGCAGCGCCAGGCGGTAGGCGCGGTTGCCGTCCGAGTCGACGGAGACGCCGACCAGGCGGCCGGGCAGCGAACGGGCGTACTCGGCGCGCACCGACAGGTAGCCGGCGTGCGGGCCGCCGAAGCCCATCGGCACGCCGAAGCGCTGCGAGGTGCCGCAGGCGATGTCGGCGCCGAGCGCGCCGGGCGACTTGAGCAGGGTCAGCGCCAGCAGGTCGGCGGCGACCGCGACGATCGCGCCGAGGCCGTGGGCCTGCTCGATGACGGGGGCGAGGTCGCGCACGACACCGGTGGCACCCGGGTACTGGAGCAGCACGCCGAAGACGCCGCGCTCGGCGATCTCGGCCGGGATGCCCTCGGAGAGGTCCGCCACGACGACCTCGACACCGGTGGGCACGGCGCGGGTGTTGATCACCGCGACGGTCTGCGGCAGGGTTTCGGCGTCGACGAGGAACACGCCGCCCTTGACCTTGGTGACGCGGCGGGCCAGCGCCATCGCCTCGGCGGCGGCGGTGGACTCGTCGAGCAGCGAGGAGCCCGAGGTGGGCAGGCCGGTCAGGTCGGAGACCAGGGTCTGGAAGTTGAGCAGCGCCTCCAGGCGGCCCTGGGAGATCTCCGGCTGGTACGGGGTGTACGCGGTGTACCAGGCCGGGTTCTCCAGGACGTTGCGCAGGATCACCGGCGGGGTGAAGGTGCCGTAGTAGCCCAGGCCGATCATCGGCTGGAGCACCTGGTTGCGGCCGGCCAGTTCGCGCAGCTCCGCGAGGACCTGGGCCTCGCTGCGGCCGGCGGGCAGGTCCAGACCCGTGATGGAACGGATCGCCTCGGGCACGGCGGTGGCGGCGAGCTCGTCCAGCGAGCCGTAGCCGACCTGCGCCAGCATCTTCTCCTGCGCGGCGGCGTCGGGGCCGATGTGGCGGTTCTCGAAGGGGCTGGCCTGCTCGAGCTCGGTGAGGGTGACGGCGCCGCTCGGGCGTCCCGCGTTCGACTGGGCGTTCATGGTGGTCGAGGCCTCCTGGTCACGGACCGGCGGGGGTACGCACGCCGGTCGGCCTGCACCGCTGCGGACAGCGGGTGGGCCTGGTGGCGGGCGGACCCGACAGGCCTCCCCCTCTGTCATCGGGACCTGAGAGCTTCGCCCGCGCGGCGCGCTGTGGGCGCTCCGCCGGCTTGCACCGTCGGTGAGGGTGGTGGCCGTCGGCTCCCTCGCCGGCGGTCCTGCCCTGCTTTCCAGAGTGACCTATCCCACACGGTACGGATGCCTGAGAGATTCCGGGGAGGAGTTGCTCCTTCGGCGCCCCGGCCAGCGGCTTTCGCCTTCGGGGACTCTCCCGAGCGGGCTCGGCGGTCGCGGCCCAGGGTACCAGCGGGAGCCCGTTCGATCACGGGTGTGTCCGGTCACCCGGGGTCTACGCGCGTCCCCCGAACGGCCCACCCCGCAGCCCGTCCGGACGCACCCCGCTCGCGGCCGTCCGGTTGATGGCTTTTGGTGTGAAGTGGCGGACGGCACGGCTGCTCCGGCCGCCGTCCTGCGGGAGTTCCGCAGGCGCAGCGCACTGGAGGAAAGAGTGCAAACCGATATCGACCCCCGCGACCTCATCGGCCACAAGGCGGTCGACCGCAACGGAGACAAGATCGGCACGGTCGACGAGGTGTACCTGGACGACGCCACCGGCCAGCCCGAGTGGGCCGCCGTCCGCACCGGCATCTTCGGCCGGGACGCCTTCGTCCCGCTCACCACGAGCGAGTTCTCCGGCGACGAGCTCCGCGTGCCGTACGACAAGTCGCTGGTCAAGGACTCGCCGGACTTCGGCGTCGGCCAGCACCTGTCGCCGGCCCAGGAGCTCCAGCTCTACCGCTACTACGGCCTCGACACCCCGGTGAACGGCCGGCCGGTGAACGGCGACGCCGGACCGCCGCAGCCCGACCTCGACTTCGGCACCACCGCGGCCGCCACCACGACGACCGTCGCCCCCATGACCACGACCACCCTCACCACCGCTCCCACCACGACCGCCACGGAGGCCCACGTGCGGACCCTCAGCACCCCCGCGCCGACAGCCGCCCCGATGGCGGCCGCGACCACGACCGCCCAACCCCCCGTCGCCCAGCCCGCCGTCCAGCCCAAGCCGCAGGCCGCCCCGGCGACCGAGGCCCCGTCCGCCCCCAGCGGCCCGGTCGAGATCACCTGCCGCGAGGAGCGGCTGGACATCACCACCGAGTGGCACGTGCTGGGCACGGCGAAGCTGCGCAAGTACGTGACGAGCGAGCAGGTCGAGCGCCGGGTCCCGGTGGTCCGCGAACGCGTCCGGGTGGAGCGGATGCCGGTGGGCGACGCCGAGCGGGCGGCCCTCACCGAGAAGGAGATCGCCGAGGCGGTGGAGGAGGTCACCCTGCGCGAGGAGCGCCCGGTGGTCCGCAAGTACCTCGCCCCGATCGAGCGGGTCCGACTCGTCGTCGAGCGCTACACGGCGGAGGAGGTCATCCACGACGAACTCCGCCGCGAGAACGTCGAGGTCCACGACGACACCCCCGCCACCCCCAACGGAGCCCCCAACGGCACCCCCACCCCCAACGGCGCCTCCCTCCGCCCCCTGTCCTGAACCGCACCACCCAAAGGCTCCCGGCCCCCACCGGGAGCCTTTGCCATGCCCACCGACTCCCCCATCCCAACTCCCCACCCCCAGCCCGACCACCCCCGTCCGCCACACCGCACGACGCCCCACCCGACGACCCCCCTCCGCCAAACCACACCACTCCCCCCAACCCCCCACCCCCAGCC
>NZ_JBHWGD010000114.1:6167-19982 GCF_042733235.1 Kitasatospora sp. NPDC059722 | reverse complement strand
GTTCAACATAGCTCCAACCCCCTTGAGCCGCGGCGCGGGCCCCGGGGGGCCGGGGCGGCCGGCGCGGCGGGGGCGGGCGCGGCGGCCGGAGCAGCAGCGGGCGCGGGGGCAGCGGCAGGGGTCGGCGTGGGGCCGGCCTGGGTCGCGGCCTGGGTCACTGGGGTCACCTCGGAACCGGGCTTGTAGTCGGCGAAAAAGTCCCACCAGGCTCGGTCGACCGAGTTCGGGTCCTGGAGGTACTGCTGGTAGATCTCATCGACGAGCCACTCATTGGGACCGAAGCCAGTGGAGCTAGCCGAGCTGTTGGGGGTTTCTTGGGACTGTGGCGACACGGCGGCAACCGCCCTCTTCCGCTTCCTTTTGGGATGTTTGGACAGCGGGGATTAAGGCTACGCCCCTGACCAGTGATCGCGCAGTCCCCGGGGGGCAGGCGTCGTCCAGATCACAGTCCTGACCTGCAGATTGGCCGAAAATGTGCGTTAGAAACGCGCATCTGAGGGGAACCGACCAGGCCCGATCGCCCCGCAAATCGGGATGAAAACGGACAAAGGCCAGGTCGAATCTTCGAACGATCTTCGTGTACGTCTGTGTCGGATCTGTGACACAAACCCCACTGCGCACCCTCGGGAGCCCTTCGGGACCTCCCTTGGGGGATCGCACGAGACGATCATGCGGGCCGGCCGCCGCGGGTCAGCGCGGGCCGGGCAGCCGGACCTCGATCCGGCAGCCGCGCGGGGACTCCGCGACCGCGATCCGCCCGCCGTGCAGGTCCACCGCCCAGCGGGCGATGGCCAGGCCGAGGCCGGTGCCGCCGTCGGAGCCCGGCCCCTGGGCGGTGGCCGTGCCGCTGCGGCTGAACCGCTCGAACACCCGGTTGCGGTCGGCCGGCGGGATGCCGGGCCCTTCGTCCTCGACCTCCAGCAGCAGGCCGCCGGGCTCGCCGTCGGGCCGTGCGCGCACCGTCACGGTGCCGCCGGGCGGGGAGTGCTTGCAGGCGTTGTCGACCAGGTTGGCGACCACCTGGTGGAGGCGTTCCGGGTCCGCGACGCCGGTCAGGCCGGCCGGGCTGACCTCCAGCGCGAGCCGGACGTCCCCGCGCCGGGAGAAGGCCCCGCCCGCCGTCGCGCCGTCCACGGTGACGCCGCGCAGCACGCCGTCGAGGAACTCGCGCACTTCGAAGGGGCGGGCGTCGAGGTCGACCACGCCGTCGTCGATCTTGGAGAGGTCGAGCAGGTGGGTGACCAGGCGGCCGAGCCGCTCGGTCTGCTCCAGGGCGGCTCCGAGGGTCGCCGGGTTGGGCTGCACCACGCCGTCCACCACGTTCTCCAGCACGGCGCGCAGCGCGGCGATGGGCGTGCGCAGCTCGTGCGAGACGTTGGCGACCAGTTCGCGCCGGTGGCGGTCGGCGGCCTCCAGGTCGGCGGCCATCTGGTTGAAGGTGGCGGCCAGCTCGCCGATCTCGTCGCGCGAGCTCACCTCGACCCGGCGGCTGTAGTCGCCGGAGGCCATCGCGCGGGCGGCCGCGGTCATCTCGCGCAGCGGGGCGGTGAGCCCGTGCGCGAGGAACTGCATGAAGAGCAGCGACGCGATCATCGAGAAGATCATGATGATGCGGATCTGCGTCTCGGACTTCATCGCCACGACGACCATGCCGCTGGCGAGGAAGACGGAGACGATCACGAGCAGCGCGAGCTTGCCCTTGATCGACCGGACGGGGTCGAGCGGCCGGATGTCGGCCCAGACCCGGCGGGCGGCGCGGGCGGCGAGGGTCTGCGACCGGGTGCCGGCGGCGTCGCCGTTGCGTTGCTGTGGAAAGGTCATTGGTCCCTGTGGTCCCCCGCATGGGTACGGCGGTTCGGGACACGGGCCCCCCGGAGGCCCGATGCCCGAGGCGCCGCTAGGAGAGCGGGGCCTCCAGCGCGTAGCCGACACCGTGGACGGTGCGGATCCAGCTGGCGCCGATCTTCCGGCGCAGCGCCTTGACGTGGCTGTCGACGGTGCGGGTGCCGGACGCGTCGGTCCAGTCCCACACCTCGGCCAGCAGCTGCTCGCGGGTGAGCACGGCGCGCGGCTGGGCGGCCAGGCAGGCGAGCAGGTCGAACTCGGTCGGCGTCAGGTGGACGTCGCCCGAGGCGAGCCGCACCCGGCGCTGCACGTGGTCGATCTCCAGCTCGCCGAAGCGCAGCGAGCCGAGCGCGGGCGTGCGGGCGGCCTGCTGGGCGCGCTCGACGCGGCGCAGCAGCACGTTGACCCGGGCGGCCAGTTCGCGCATGGAGAAGGGCTTGGTCATGTAGTCGTCGGCACCGACGCCGAGGCCGACCAGCAGGTCCGTCTCGTCGTCGCGCGCGGTCAGCATCAGCACCGGCACCGGTCGCTGGGCCTGGATCCGGCGGCACACTTCGAGGCCGTCGAATCCGGGCAGCATGATGTCGAGGACGACCAGGTCCGGCTGCCAGGTGTGGAAGCCGTCGACCGCGCCGGGGCCGTCGTGGGCCACGGCGACCTTGAAGCCCTCCGCGCCCAGCCGGGCCGCGATCGACTCCGCGATCGTGGGCTCGTCCTCCACCACCAGCACTCTGCGCTGGCTGCTCACCGTGCCGCCGCTGTTGCTGTTGTCCTGCTGAATTTCTGTCACGGTCACGCCACCGCCCCCAGGGCTGCGGGCCGGCCACCTGTGGGGATGGCGGGGCTCCGCTTCGTAGTCTTGTTCCGTCGTGGACTGTGTGCCGGGTCCGCCGTCCCGTCGCGTGCGCGGATCGGAGGGCGGAGGTCGGCCACCCGCTTCTCCCGCGCACTTCGCAGCGTACGGACAGCGGCTGCCTCCCGGCAGGTGGACCGGACGTTTCCGGCCCGTTGGGCCGGTTCCGGCCCGCTCTCGGACCCACTCACGAGTGGGCACGGGCCGATACCTTACCCGGCGTTTTTTCACTGCGTAACGGTACGTATGCAGTCGAGTTGACGCCAAGTCGCCGGTCAGGGCCGTTACTGACGGGTCAAACGGAAGTAGGTCTGGACCAATGCCGGAATCCGGCCGGTCGGCCGGTTCCCCGGTCTTCACGGGCTTTTCTCAGCTGGTTCTCAGAACCTCGACGTAACGTGATCACGACAACGCCCCGCGGGAGGGATTGCGGGCGCGCGCCGGTACGTTGGTTCCCCCGGGCGGGAGCCGGGGACCGGTTGCTGCGGGCGTGGAGCGGAGGCGGCATGGCTGGACTGCGGCGCGGTGGCGGACCGGCGGGACCGCGCCCGGGGCCGTGCCCGCCGTGGGCCGGACCGCCGTACGGGATGCTCCGGCTCGGGCTGCGCACCGGGGTGGCCGAGTGGCTGCTGGCCCGGGTGCCGACGCCCCGGCGCAACCCTTTCGCCCTCGGATATCTCGCCGTGGTGGGCGCCACCACGACCTTTGCCGAACTCGCGGATCCGGATCTCGTCCTGCGGCTGCAGGAGGCCTCCAGTTCGGACGGCCACAATCTTTTGCACCACCCTTTGCGGGCGCTGCTGCTCAGTGGTTTCTGGGTGGCCGGCTCGGTGTGGATGCCGTACCTCTGGGGATTCGCCTTCACCGTCGCGCCGCTGGAGCGCCGGGTCGGTTCCCGGCGGGCGGCGGCGGTCTTCGCGATCGGGCACGTGACGGCCACGCTGCTGTCCCAGGCGGTGGTGATCACCGCCGTGGAGACCGGGCACCTGGAGTCCGCGGCGATGGACTACCTGGACATCGGGGTCAGCTACGGCGTGCTGGTCAGTCTCGGCGCGCTCGCCGGGCTGCTCTCCTGGCGCGGGCGGCTGCTGGCGCTGGGCGGCGCGGCGGCGCTGATCGCCGAGCAGATCGTCACCGAGAACGACCTGGTCACCGCGGTGGGCCACCCGGTGGCGGTGCTGACCGGCGTGGCGCTGTGGCGCTGGCTGCGCCACGGCCCCCGGCGCGGGCCGCGCCCGCTGCGCGCGGAGCTTCCGGAGGCCGGTCCCGGGCCGGCCGCGGCCGCCGGCGGCGCCCCGGTCTTGGACGTCCGTTAACTCGTTCGGGGGTTTTTGACGACCTTCCCGCCGCCTCCGCCTGGACCCCTTTTCCGTTCGCTCACGGCGAACAAAGCTCGGGGAACATCCGGCGCCCCCGAAGCCTTAGTCAGGTCGACTCAAGTTCGCTGACTGGGGAGAGATCATGGCATCGACGTCCGCACCGCTCACCCTGCCCGTGCTGCCGCTCGACGACGAGGTCGTCCTGCCGGGCATGGTCGTCCCGCTGGACCTGAAGGACACCGAGGTGCGCGCCGCGGTGGAGGCCGCCCGCGCGGCGGCCGGCGGCGCCGACAAGCCGCAGGTCCTGCTGGTCCCCCGGGTGGACGGCTCGTACGCGGCGGTCGGCACGCTGGCCGCCGTCGAGCAGGTCGGCCGGCTGGCCGACGGCCCCCACGCGATCGGGCAGCCGGCGGCGCTGGTGCGCGCCGTGCGGCGGGTCCGGATCGGGGCCGGCACCACCGGCCCCGGCGCCGCCCTCTGGGTCGAGACCACGCCGTTCCGGGAGTCCTCGGTCGGCATGCCGGTGGCCGGCCGGGCCGCCGAGCTGGTCAAGGAGTACAAGGCGCTGTCCACCCAGTGGCTGCGCAGGCGCGGCGCCTGGCAGATCGTCGACCGGGTGGACCGGATCGAGGGCGTCGGCGAGCTCGCCGACAACATCGGCTACGCGCCCTTCGCCACCGCCGAGCAGAAGCTCAAGGTGCTGCTGGAGGCCGACCAGGTCGCCCGCCTGGAGTACGCGCTGGCGCTACTGCGCGACCACCTCGCCGAGGAGGAGGTCAACGACACGATCCGCAAGGACGTCGAGGAGGGCGTGGCCAAGCAGCAGAAGGAGTTCCTGCTCCGCCGCCAGCTGGAGGCCGTCCGCAAGGAGCTGGCCGAGCTCAACGGCGACCCGGCCGACGAGGAGGGCGACTACCGTGCCCGCGTCGAGGCGGCCGACCTGCCCGCGGGCGTCCGCGAGGCCGCGCTGAAGGAGGTCGACAAGCTGGAGCGCGCGTCCGACCAGTCGCCCGAGGGCTCGTGGATCCGCACCTGGCTGGACACCGTCCTGGAGCTGCCGTGGAACGAGCGCACCGAGGACGCGTACGACATCACCGGCGCCCGCGCGGTGCTGGACGCCGACCACGCCGGCCTCGGCGACGTGAAGGACCGCATCGTCGAGTACCTCGCGGTGCGCAAGCGCCGTTCCGAGCAGGGGCTCGGGCTGGTCGGCGGCCGCCGGGGAGGCGCGGTGCTGGCCCTGGTCGGGCCGCCCGGCGTCGGCAAGACCTCGCTCGGGGAGTCGGTGGCCCGCGCGATGGGCCGCACGTTCGTCCGGGTCGCGCTCGGCGGCGTCCGGGACGAGGCCGAGATCCGCGGCCACCGGCGCACCTACGTCGGCGCGCTGCCCGGCCGCCTGGTGCGGGCGATCAAGGAGGCCGGCTCGATGAACCCGGTCGTCCTGCTCGACGAGATCGACAAGGTCGGCTCCGACTACCGGGGGGACCCGGCCGCCGCCCTGCTGGAGGTGCTGGACCCGGCGCAGAACCACACCTTCAGGGACCACTACCTGGAGGTCGAGCTCGACCTCTCCGACGTCGTCTTCCTCGCCACCGCCAACGTGCTGGAGGCCATCCCCGAGCCGCTGCTCGACCGGATGGAGCTCGTCCGGCTCGACGGCTACACCGAGGACGAGAAGGTCGTCATCGCCCGCGACCACCTGCTCCCGCGCCAGCTGGAGCGGGCCGGGCTCGGCAGCGGACAGGTCGGCGTCGAGGAGGCGGCGCTGCGCAGGCTCGCCGGGGAGTACACCCGGGAGGCCGGCGTGCGGAACCTGGAGCGCTCGATCGCCCGGGTGCTGCGCAAGATCGCCGCGCAGGCCGAGCTCGGCGAGCGCGAGCTGCCCGCCGTGATCGGCGCGGACGACCTGCGCGCCCTGATCGGCCGCCCGCACCACGTGCCGGAGGCCGCCCAGGAGCCGGCCGAGCGGCGCACCGCCGTCCCCGGCGTGGCGACCGGCCTCGCGGTCACCGGCGCCGGCGGCGACGTCCTCTACATCGAGGCCTCGCTCGCCGACGCCGAGACGGGCGGCACCGGGCTGACCCTGACCGGGCAGCTGGGCGACGTCATGAAGGAGTCCGCGCACATCGCGCTCTCCTTCCTGCGCTCGCGCGGCGCCGAGCTGGAGCTGCCGGTCACCTCGCTGCGTGACCGCGGCGTGCACCTGCACGTCCCGGCCGGGGCCGTCCCCAAGGACGGGCCGAGCGCCGGCATCACCATGACCACCGCGCTCGCCTCGCTGCTCTCCGGCCGCAAGGTGCGCACGGACGTGGCGATGACGGGCGAGGTGTCGCTGACCGGACGGGTGCTGCCGATCGGCGGGGTGAAGCAGAAGCTGCTCGCCGCCGACCGGGCCGGGATCACCACGGTGATCATCCCCAAGCGCAACGAGGCCGATCTGGACGACGTCCCGGCCGAGGTGCTGGAGCGGCTCACCGTGCACCCGGTGGCGGACGTCCGCGAGGTGCTCAAGCTGGCCCTGGAGCCGGCCGAGGTGCTCGTCGCCGCCGCCTGACGCAGGAGACCAGGGCCCGGGGGGGGGGGGGCGGCGGGCCCCGCCCCCCCCCCCCCCCCCCCGGGCCCCTGCCCGCAGGGTGAGACGGTCTTGTGAGACGGGTCGTCAGTAAGGGAGGCTGGCCGGGTGAATCGCCACGCGCACCTGAGCCGTCGACTGGACGTCGACCTCGCCCGCGCGTGCTCGGCGATCTGTCACCGCGTCCGTTGAGCGCGGTGTTCCACCCGACGCCCCCGCCGGGAACCCCCACCGGGTGGCCGCACCGCCATGCGCCCACGCCTGCCCGCTCACCCGATGGGACACCCTCCATGCGCTTCGCGCTGCCCTCCCGCGTCGCCGCCGCCCTCGCGGCCGCGGCCCTGCTCGCCCTCGCGGTCCCGGCCCGTGCCGCCACGCCGTTCGGACCGCTGCCGCCGCACAACCCGTACGCGGGCCCCGACGGCACCGCCACCATGCACGGCGACACCGGCTCCTCGGACACCACCCGGCTGCCCGGGCCGCCGGCCGGCCCGCTCACCTCGCACCGCACGGCCCTGCAGTCCGCCTGCCCGACCGTGCTGGTCGGCTACGACGGCTTCCCGGTCGCGCTCTGCACCACGATCCTCGGGCGCACCCCGACCGTCCACCTGCTGGACCCGGACGACGGCGAGTCCCTCGCCGAACTCCCGCTCGCCAAGGGCTCGTTGCTCGGCGGCGTGTACGCCTACCTGGACGACCGGGACCGCCTGGTCGCCGTCGACGGCCACGGCGACCTGCTGCGGATCGGCCACCACCGCAGCGCCGACGGCGACTGGGAGCTCACGGTGGACAGCCGCCTCCCGCTGGCCGGCGCCGTCCCGGCCGGCGACGCCGTCGTCGGCATCTCGCCGGACTGGCAGGGCCGGGTCTGGTTCGCCACCGGCGGCGGGGTCGTCGGCACCGCGGACGAGCGCACCGGCGCCGTCCGCGGCCTCGCCCTCCCCGCCGGGGAACGGATCGCCAACTCGATCTCCACCGCCCCCGCCGGCACCCTCGTCGCCACCACCCACGCCACCTACCTGCTCACCGCCGGAGCCGACGGCACCCCGCGGACCGCCGGGCGCCAGGCGTACGACCGCGGGCCAGGCCGCAAGCCCGGCCAGCTCAGCTGGGGCACCGGCTCCACCCCGACCTTCTTCGGCCCGCGCACCGGCACCGACTACACGACCATCGTCGACAACGCCGCGCCGACCGTGCACCTGCTGGTCTACCGCACCTCCGACGGCTCGCCGGTCTGCTCGGTGCCGGTGCTCAGGGCCGGCGGCAGCGGCAGCGAGAACTCCCCGATCGGCGCCGGGAACAGCGTCTTCATCAGCAGCACCAACGGCTACCCGTACCCCGCGCTGCCCGCCGAGGCCGGGCCGAGCGTGCCCGCCTCCGCCGACTTCCGCGGCGGCTTCAGCCGGGTCGACGTGCGGCCCGACGGCTCCGGCTGCGACCTGGTCTGGGACACCACCGTGCGCTCCGCCGCCGTCCCGCGGCTCTCCACCGGCGACGGGCTGATCCACACCGTCCTGCGCAAGCCGCTGATCCCCGGCAGCACCGCCACGACGGTCCTCGACCCCTATTACTACGCCGAGATCGACCCGGCCACCGGCGCCGTCGGGCGCACCCGGTTCCTGGGGGCCGGCTTCCTCTTCGACACGCTCCAGATGGTGGGCTCGATCGCCCCCGGCGGAGTGGTCTACCAGGGCACGACCACCGGCGTCCTGAGGATTTCCGCCGAGTGACGAGGGGGACGGCGGACCGCGTGCGAGACTGCGAGGATGCCGTCCCCCACTCAGCGCGTCCTGGCCCGGGTGCCGGCGAGGCTGCGCCCGTTCCTGGTGCGCCACCGCAGGCTGGTGAAGTTCCTGCTGGTCGGCGGCGGCTGCTTCGCGCTCACCACGGTGATCGACTTCGAGCTGAAGTTCACCGTCCTGGAGCACAAGCCGGTGGTCGCGCTGACCATCGCGACCGTGATCGCCACCGTCGTCTCCTACGTGCTGAACCGCCGCTGGGCCTTCCGGGCCCAGGGGCAGCGGCGCGAGGCGGTGCTGTTCTTCCTGGTCAGCGCGGTGGCGATCGCCGTCAACGACGTGCCGCTGGCGGTCTCGCGGTACGTCCTGGACCTGCGCGAGCCCTACGTCGGCCCGTTCGCCCAGGAGGTCGCGGACTTCCTCAGCGGCATGATCGTCGGCACCTTCGTGGCGATGCTCTTCCGGTTCTGGGCGATGCAGCGCTGGGTGTTCACCCGCCTCGCCGAGCCCGTCGCCACCGGGACGCAGCCGCCCCTCGAACCCGGTTACGCTGCACACGAGACGTCCCGGGAGGTGCCCGGGACGCGGTGAGGCCGGGTGACCGCCAGCCAGGGAGCGGGGTGGGCACATGCGTGAGCCGGACGGAGTCCGGAGCGGACCCGCCAGCCAGCAGGGCATGCGCCGGGCCAACCTGGCGCTGGTGCTCGGCGTGATCGCACGGGCCCCGCGCTCCCGCGCCGAAGTGGCCGCGGAGACCGGACTCACCCGGGCGGCGGTCTCATCGCTCGCCGAGGAGCTGATCGCCGGCGGCCTGGTCGTCGAGGAGGGCCCGGCCGCGCCGAGCGGCAAGGTCGGCCGGCCCGGCACCGCGCTCGGCCTCAACCCGCACGGGCCCGGCGGCCTCGGCGCCGAGATCGGCGTCGAGCACCTCGGGGCCTGCGTCGTCGACCTGCGCGGCGAGGTCGTCTCCTGGCGCCGTCAGGAGATCCGCAACCGGGGCCGCACGCCCGCCGCCGTCATGGCCGACCTCGCCGAACTGCTGCGCCGCGCCGTCGCCGAGGCGGGCCTGCGCCCGGCCGCGCTCGCGCTCGCCGTGCCCGGATTGGTCGGCACCGCCGGCGGGGTGCTCCAGCGGGCCGCCAACCTCGGCTGGCAGGAAGTGCCGCTCGCCGCCGAACTGCGCCTGGCCCTGCGCGCGGCCGGCTCGGAGGACCTGGCGGAGCTCGCGATCGACGCGGACAACGAGGCCAACCTGGGCGGGCTCGCCGAACTCTGGCTGGGCGGCGGCCCGGACCACTTCCTGCACGTGTCGGCCGAGGCCGGTGTCGGCGCGGCGATCGTGATCGGCGGGCGGCTGCTGCGCGGCGCGCGCGGCTACGCGGGCGAGCTCGGCCATGTGCCGGTCCGCCCGGACGGGCCGCGCTGCGCGTGCGGCGCGCACGGCTGCCTGGAGCAGTACGCGGGGGAGACGGCGGTGCTGCGCGCGGCGGGGCTGGAGGGCATCCGCGGCGACTGGGTGGCCCTGCTCGCCGAGCGCGCCGAGGCCGGGGACGAGGAGGTGCGCGCCGCGCTGGCCGGGGCCGGGGCGGCGCTGGGCATCGCGGCCTCCGGCGCGGTCAACCTGCTGGACCCCGCCGAGGTGGTGCTGGGCGGCGGGTACGCCCAGCTGGCGCCCTGGCTGCTGCCGTCGATGCGGGCCGAGATGGGCGCCCGGGTGACCGTCCGCCCGTGGTCGGACGACCGGCTCACGGTCTCCCGGCTCGGGCGGCGCGGGCCGCTGCTGGGCGCCGCCGTCGGGGTGGTGCGCGCCGTCGTGGCCGACCCCGGCCGGCTGGCGGGCGCCTGAGACGGCCGTGCCCCCGGCCACGGGGGCCGGGGGCACGGGATCCTTCCGCAGGGCGGGGCTCAGGCCTCCTGGACCAGCTCCCGGCCGCCCGAGCGCGGGCCGCGCACGACGGCGAGCAGGGCGACCGCCACGCCGAGGACCGCCCACACGACGAGCACGAGGAGCGGCATCGCCATGTTGGTCGAGCCGAAGTAGGCGATCGACTTGGTCGCGGCGGTGCCGGCGCCGTTCGGGATCCACGAGCCGATCGCGCGCCAGAACGGCGGCATCATCGGCGCCGGGTAGACCCCGCCCGCGCTCGGGTTGCCGAGCACCACGAAGATCAGCACCGCGATGCCGATGCCGATGATGTCGAACAGGCACTGCAGCGCCATGGTGAACGCGCCGACCGTGAACACCACCAGGGCGCCCACCGCCGACAGGCTCGGGATCGAGCCGGGCAGCGCGTCCAGGACCGGACCGGCGATCAGGGTGCCGAAGACGCCGGCCGCGATCGAGTACAGCGCCATCGCGCCGAGCCGGATCAGCAGGCGGTGGACGTTGGCCGGCTTGGAGCCGGCGCTGATGCCGAGGATCGAGGCGACCAGGTAGCCGCCGACGCACCAGCCGATGACCAGGTAGAAGGCGGAGAGGCCGTTGGTGTCGCCCTTGGCCAGCGGGACGACGTCCTCGACCTTGACGGTGCGGCCCTGGGTCTTCTCCAGCGCGGTCGTGATGCTCTCGGCGGCCTTGGCGGCCGAGGTGCCGCGGGCGCCGCCGGTCAGCAGGGTGTCCTCGGTGCCGGCCGGGTTGAAGACCAGCGCGGCGTAGATCTTCTGGTCCTTGATCCGCGCGGTGGCGGTCTCGGCGTCCGGTGCCGTGACCGGCTTCACGGCGTCGTTCGGCACCGACTCCAGCGCGCCGACCAGCTTGGGCGCGACCTGCGGCGGGGCGACCACCGCGATCGACAGGTTGTGCGGGGCCGGCTTGTGCAGCGCCCCGACGTACGACGTGATGAAGCCGAGTTGGAGCAGCAGTACGGCGATCACCATCAGCGCTGCGCGCGGGGTGACCGCTCCCTTCAGTTCGGCGACGAAACCCTGCCCCGGGGCGGCCATCCACATCTCCTTGGTATCGGGGGAAACCTGCGGTTTCGGGGGGAAACCCATGTTTCGAGGGAAACCTGCGATTCGAGCGGAATCAGATACTACGAGAACCGATACTTCATACCATGAAGTAGTTGGCTTGTCGCACCGCACGCGCCGCGTTCCGGCCACCGCCGCTGCGGGATACTGGCGCGGTGAGTGCGGAGAGTGGCGAGCGGGTGCCGGGCGGGCGAACACTGGACGAGGGCGCGCTGCTGGCGGTGGACCGCGAGGTCGCGCTGATGTTCCGGCGCGGCCGGGCGAGGGTCGCCGAGCTGTCCCGCCGGGTGCACCCGGAGCTGGAGGGCATGGCGTACAGCATGCTCGGCTACATCGAGCAGGCCGGGCGGGTGCGGGTGACCGACGTCGGCGTGTACTTCGCGGTCGGCAAGGCCACCGTGAGCCGGCAGATCAGGGCGCTGGAGGAGCTGGGCCTGGTCGCCCGGGTGGCGGACCCGCTGGACCGGCGGGCCTCGTTCGTCTCGCTGACCGAGGACGGGCGGCGGCGCTACCTCGCGGCCAGGGACGTCCGGATGCGGCGGGTCCGCGAGGTGATGGGCGGCTGGTCCCAGGAGGACGTGGTCCGCTTCGCCGAGCTGCTGCACCGCTTCAACGACGTGTTCGGCGAGCCCGCGGGGGAGTGACCGCAGGGGGTCGCGCGGGTGGGGTCGCCGGGGGTCGAGGGAGGGGTCGTCGGGGGTCGCACGGGAGGGGCTGCCCGGGGGCGCGCGGGTGGGGCCCGGCTTTACTTTGCCTTGAAGAAAGTTGCCCTAAGCAACCATCTGCTCGTATGGTTGCCTAAGTCAACGATTTCTAAGGACCGGGATGACCGTGACCACCGAGGCCGCGACCGGCGCAGCCGCCGCCGTCGACGACCGACCCATGACCCACCGACAGGTGATGGAGGCGCTGTCCGGCCTGCTGCTCGGCCTCTTCGTGGCCGTGCTCTCGTCGACCGTCGTCTCCAACGCCCTGCCGCACATCCTCACCGACCTCCACGGCGGCCAGTCCGCCTACACCTGGGTGATCACCGCAGCGCTGCTCACCCTCACCGCCTCCACCCCGATCTGGGGCAAGCTCTCCGACCTCGCCAGCAAGAAGGTGCTGCTGCAGATCGCCCTGCTGATCTACATCGCCACCTCCGCCCTGGCCGGCCTCTCCCAGAACACCGGCGAACTCATCGCCTGCCGCGCCCTCCAGGGCATCGGCGCCGGCGGTGTCGTCGCGCTCGGCCAGATCTGCCTGGCCGCGATGGTCCCGCCGCGCGAGCGCGGGCGCTACAGCGGCTACTTCGGCGCGGTGTTCGCCCTCGCCACCATCGGCGGCCCGCTCATCGGCGGCGTCATCGTCGACACCTCGTGGCTCGGCTGGCGCTGGTGCTTCTACGTCGGCATCCCGTTCGCGATCGCCGCGATCCTGGTGGTCCAGCGCACCCTCAAGCTGCCGGTGGCCAGGCGCAAGCCGAAGATCGACTACCTCGGCGCGCTGACCATCACCGGCGCCGTCAGCCTGCTGATGGTCTGGATCACGCTGGCCGGCAAGAACTACGCGTGGCTGTCCTGGCAGACCGCGGCCATGGTCGGCGGCGGCCTGCTGCTGGGCGCGCTCGCCGTCGTCATCGAGCGCCGCGCCGCCGAGCCGATCATCCCGCCGGACCTCTTCCGCTACCGCACCGTCGCCCTGGCCGCGCTCGCGAGCGTGCTGGTCGGCGTTGGCATGTACGGCGCGACCACCTTCCTCAGCCAGTACTTCCAGCTGGCCCGCGCCAAGTCCCCGACGATGGCCGGCCTGATGACCCTGCCGATGATCCTCGGCCTGGCGCTCTCCTCGACCGTCGCCGGCCGGCTGATCACCAAGTACGGCCGCTGGAAGGCCTACCTGGTCTCCGGCACGGCGCTGCTCGCGATCGGCTTCGGCCTGCTCGGCACCATGCGGACCGACACCAGCTACGTGCTGCTCTCCGTCTACATGGCGATCACCGGCATCGGGCTCGGCCTCACCATGCAGAACCTGGTGCTCGCGGTGCAGAACACGGTGCCCCGCAACGAACTCGGCGCGGCCAGCTCGGTCGTCACGTTCTTCCGCACCATGGGCGGCGCGATGGGCGTCTCCGCGCTCGGCGCGCTGATGAACAACAAGGTCGGCCACTACCTCGCCGAGAACCTGGCCGCCGCGCACATCCCGGCCGGGCACGCGGCCTCCGACGGCGGCATCCCGGACCTGCACAAGCTGCCGGCCCCGATCCTGCCGCTGGTGACGGACGCATTCGGGCACGGCGTCGGCACGGTGTTCCTGTGGGCCGCGCCGTTCGCGCTGGCCTCCTTCGTCACGGTGCTGTTCATCCGGGAGACGGCGCTGCGGACCACGCAGCAGAACTGACGCCTCCGGTACGCGGGCACGGAAACGGGGGGGGGGGGGGGGGGGGCCCGCGCCCCCCCCGGGGGGGGGGGCGGGGGGGGCCCCGGCGGGGCGGGCCCCCCCCCCGCGGACCCGAACCCGCCGCCCGCGAGCCCCCCC
>NZ_JBHWGD010000114.1:0-6157 GCF_042733235.1 Kitasatospora sp. NPDC059722 | reverse complement strand
CGGGGGGGTTGACGCGCGGGTGCGGGCGGGGGCCCCCCCCCCCCGCCCGCCCCCCCCGCGGCCCGGGGCCCCCCCCCGGGGGGGCGGGGGGGCCCCCCCCCCCCCCCCCCGTTCGCGTGTGCGCGGTGGGACTACGGCGCGGCGATCAGCACCAGGCCGTAGACGACGGCCGCGGCGCAGACGGCGAAGCAGGCGTACGCGCCGGCCAGCGCCAGCCGGCCGCCGGCGGCCTGGGCGGTGCCGGCCTGGGCGGTGCCGTCCTCGCGGGCGGTCAGCGCGGCCTCGCGGCGGGACAGGGCCAGGATGCCGAGCGCGAAGACGGTGACCACGGCGACGGTGACGCCGAAGCTGATTCCGGCGGTCTGGGCCAGGGCGTTCCACTTGATGTGCATGGTGTGTGCTCCTCAGCCGACGGCGCTCAGGCCGCGACCGTGGTCGAGGCGGTGGTGGGGGCGGCGTTCGCCGGGGCGGCCGGGGTGACGTCGACCGCGGTGACGTCGGCGGCGGTGACGTCGAGCGTGGTGACGTCGACCGTCGTGACGTCCTCGACGGAGCCGACCTCGTTGACGTTGTCCGCGCCGACCGGCTGGCGGCGGGAGATCAGCCACATGCCGCCCGCGCCGGCGACCAGCGCGGCGCCGACCAGCACCACGCCCCAGGTGCCCTGGCGGACCACCAGGGCCGCGCCGCCGGAGACCAGGCCGGCGGCCGGCAGGGTCAGGCCCCAGGTGTAGACCATGCGGCGGACCATGCTCCAGCGCAGCTCCGGCTTCGGGCCGCCGAGACCGGCGCCCATGATGCCGCCGGTGCAGACCTGGGTGGTGGAGAGGCCGAAGCCCATGTGCGACGAGGTGAGGATGACGGTCGCGACCGACGACTCGGAGGCGAAGCCCTGCCGCGGCTGGATGTCCGCCAGGCCCTTGCCCATCGAGCGGATGATCCGCCAGCCGCCCATGTAGGTGCCGAGCGCGATCGCGGCGCCCGCCGAGACGATCACCCAGGTGGGGGGCAGCGCGCCCTTGGGCAGGGCGCCGACCGAGACCAGGGTCAGGGTGATGATGCCCATCGTCTTCTGGGCGTCGTTGGTGCCGTGCGCGAGCGAGATCAGCGAGGACGAGAAGATCTGGCCCTTGCGGAAGCCCTTGTCCGTCGTGGCCCCGTTGCTGCGGCGGGTGATCAGGTACGCCAGCTTCGTGGCGCCGAAGGAGGCCAGGCCCGCGACGAACGGGGAGGCGACCGCCGGGATCAGGATCTTGGTGACCACGGTGTCGAAGTTGACGCCGTTCATGCCGACGCCGACGATCGTGGCGCCGATCAGGCCGCCGTACAGGGCGTGCGAGGAACTGGACGGCAGGCCGCGCAGCCAGGTCAGCAGGTTCCACAGGATCGCGCCGACCAGGGCGGCGAAGATGATCTCGGGGTGGATGCCGGTCTTCTCGTTGACGATGCCGCCGGAGATGGTGGTGGCGACCTTCACGGACAGGAACGCGCCCGCGAAGTTGAGGACGGCCGCGATGGTGACCGCGACCTTCGGCCGGAGGGCTCCCGTCGCGATCGCGGTGGCGGACGCGTTCGCGGTGTCGTGGAACCCGTTGGTGAAGTCGAAGGCGAGCGCCGTGATGATCACAACGGCTACCAGGAACGAGATGTGTTCCATACCCAAACAATCGTCGTAGTTGTCGCACGGACGTTGGTGTCGCTCGCGACCGTAGGCAGGTTCGGTGAACGGAAGGTGAACTGAGCCGGGAATCGTGGTTCCGCTGGTGTCCTGGCGATGGCCGTAAGCTTTCGCAGGAGTGACATGGGTCGCGCTGAGCTGGACCTTAGCGAAGAACGCCCCGGTTCGCACACGTTTGCTGAGACCTGTCTCACAGGTGAACGGGACCGTGAACGGGACCGTGAACGGGGCTGTGAACGGGGCTGTGAACGGAGAATTCACCTTCCGGTCCTGGCGCGCCCTGTTTCCGGCGGGTAACCCGTGGGAGGATCGCCGGGATCCGGGGAACCCGGGGACGGGCAGGGCGGGGAGGAAGACCCATGGGCGGGGAATCGCGGCGCGGCGAGACGGTGGGCGTACGACCCTGGGTGCGGGCCGCCCTGCGCTGCGGAGCCGTGCTGGCCGCCGCCGCGCTGGCGCTCCCGTTCGCCGCCGGGGCCGCGTACGCCGCACCCGACCCGGGCACGCCCGGCGTGACGGCGCCCACGGCCGCCCCGGGGGACGACCCGCTCGCCGCCGCCAAGGCCACCCTCGGACCGCTGCTCGACCAGCTGCACGCGCTCTACCAGGGCGCCGAGGCCGCCACCGAGCAGTACAACGGTGCGGTCGCCAAGGTCACCGAGCAGCAGACCGCCCTCACCGACCTGCAGAACCGCCTCGAACGCCAGCAGAAGCAGGTCGACGCCGGCACCGACATCGCCGCGCAGCTCGCCGCCGCCCAGTACCGCAACGGTGCCACCTCCGCCTACGCCGAACTCCTGCTCTCCAAGGACCCGTACGAGGCCGTCACCATCGCCGAGCTGCTCGCCACCGCCAGCCGCTCGCAGTCCGAGTTCCTCGACCGGCTCAAGGCCGACCGCAACGAACTCGCCGGGCTGACCGCGCAGACCGCGGACGCCCTCAAGACCTCCCAGGCGCTCGTCGCCCAGCAGGAGGCGGCGAAGGCCAAGGTCGCCACCGACCTCGCCGCCGTCGAGCAGCTGGTCTCCTCGCTCACCGGCGCCCAGCGCACCGAACTGGAGAAGCTGGAGAAGGCCAAGGCCGACGAGGCCCAGCTCGCCTTCCTCGCCAGCGGCGCCCTCGGCCAGGGCGAGCGCACGCCCTCGCTGGCCGGTCGCGCGGCGGTCGCCTTCGCGCTGGCCCAGCTCAACAAGCCCTACCTGTGGGGCGGCATCGGCCCGGACTCGTACGACTGCTCCGGCCTCACCTCGCAGGCCTGGCTGCACGCCGGCAAGCCGATCCCGCGCACCAGCCAGGAGCAGTGGGCCGAGCTCCCGCACGTCGCGCTGAACCAGATCCGGCCCGGCGACCTCATCGTGTACTTCCAGGGCGCCACTCACGTCGCGATGTACATCGGCGGTGGGCTGATCGTGCAGGCCCCCCGGCCGGGCGCGGTGATCAAGGTCTCGCCGATCGGCTCGATGGCGATCCTCGGGGCCGTCCGCCCCGACCCGTCCGGCGCGGCCGACGACGCCGGCGGCGCCTGGAAGGTGCCCGACCTCCCGACCGGCTGGGACACCGTCACGCCGATCGCCCCGACCCCGGCCGAGCAGCGGCCGCCGGTGCCGGCCCCGGCCCCGGGCACGGCCCCGGCCCCGGGCACGACCCCGGTCCCGGGCACGCCGGCGCCGAACCCGGGGACCCCGTCCACCACGCCCGGGACGCCGTCCACCACGCCAGGGACGCCGAGCAACCCGGGGACGCCTTCGGGGACGGGTACGCCGACTCCCTCGGGGACGGGTACGCCTTCGGGGACGGGTACGCCGACGCCGAGTGGGACGGGCACGCCGACGCCTTCGGGTACGGGCACGCCGACGCCGTCCGGTACGGGGACGCCCACTGCTTCGGCGCCCGGGAGCGCCACTGCCACGCTGCCGCTGATCGGTGGCCTGCTGCCCTGAGTCCTGTAGCCGGATGGAGAGGCCGCCCTGAGGGGCGGCCTCTCCGTTGTTTGGAGGCTCAGCCCGCGGTGCTGTCCGGCTCGAACCGGATGACGACCGCCTTCGACGTGGGGGTGTTGCTGATGTCGGCCGTCGAGTCGAGCGGGACCAGTACGTTCGTCTCGGGGTAGTAGGCCGCGGCCCCGCCGCGGGCCACCGGGTAGTGGACCACCTTGAAGTGCGGTGCGCGGCGCTCGACGCCGTCCTTCCACTCGCCCACCAGGTCGACGAACGCGCCCTCGGTCAGGCCGAGTTCGGCGGCGTCGGCCGGGTTCACCAGGACCACCCGGCGGCCGCCCTTGATGCCGCGGTAGCGGTCGTCGAGGCCGTAGATCGTGGTGTTGTACTGGTCGTGCGAGCGCAGCGTCTGCAGCAGCAGGCGACCCGGCGGGACCTCCGGGGCGGTCAGCGGGTTGACGGTGAAGTTGGCCTTGCCGGTGGCGGTCGGGAAGGTCCGGGAGTCGCGCGGGCCGTGCGGCAGGGTGAAGCCGCCGGGGCGGCGCACCTTCTCGTTGTAGTCCTCGAAGCCGGGCACGACCCGGGCGATCCGGGCCCGCAGGGTGTCGTAGTCGCCGGCGAAGTCCTCCCACGGCACGGTGTCCTGCGGTCCGAGCACGGCGCGGGCGAGGCGGCAGATGATCGCGGTCTCGGAGAGCAGACCGGGCGCGGGCGGGCGCAGGCCGCCGCGCGAGGCGTGCACCTGGCCCATCGAGTCCTCGACGCTGACGAACTGGGCGCCCGAGCCGGTGACGTCCCGGTCGGTGCGGCCGAGGGTGGGCAGGATCAGCGCGCGGGCTCCGGTGATCACGTGCGAGCGGTTCAGCTTGGTCGAGACGTGCACCGTCAGCCGGCAGCGCCGCATCGCGGCCTCGGTGACCTCGGTGTCCGGCGTCGCCGCGACGAAGTTGCCGCCCATCGCGAAGAAGACCCCGACCTTGCCGTCGCGCATCGCGCGGATCGTGTCCACCGAGTCGAGGCCGTGCTCGCGCGGCGGTTCGAACGCGAACTCCTTGCCGAGCGCGTCCAGGAACGCCTTGCTCGGCCGCTCGAAGATGCCCATCGTCCGGTCGCCCTGCACGTTGCTGTGCCCGCGCACCGGGCAGACGCCCGCGCCGGGGCGGCCGACGTTGCCGCGCAGCAGGAGGAAGTTGACCACCTCGCGGATGGTCGGGACGGCGTGCTTGTGCTGCGTGAGGCCCATCGCCCAGCAGACGATGATCTTCTTCGAGGCCAGCACCATGCGGCCGAGCTCCTCGATCTGCTCCCAGGGCAGGCCGGTCGCGGCGAGGACTTCGTCCCGGTCGGTCGTTGTGGCCTGGGCCTCGAACTCCTCGTAGCCGTGGCAGTGCTCGTTGACGAAGGTGCGGTCGACGCCGTTTCGTTCCAGGACCAGCTGGTTGAGTGCCCGGAACAGCGCGAGGTCGCCGCCGAGGCGGATCTGCAGGAACAGGTCGGTCAGCTTGGTGCCGTGGCCGACCAGGCCGCGGGCGTTCTGCGGGTTCTTGAAGCGCTCCAGGCCCGCCTCCGGCAGCGGGTTGACGCTGACGATCTTCGCGCCGGCCCGCTTGGCGCGCTCCAGGGCGGAGAGCATCCGGGGGTGGTTGGTGCCCGGGTTCTGGCCGGCCACGATGATCAGGTCGGCCTGGTAGAGGTCCTTCAGGCTCACGCTGCCCTTGCCGACGCCGAGCGTCTCGGTGAGCGCCGAACCCGAGGACTCGTGGCACATGTTGGAGCAGTCCGGCAGGTTGTTGGTGCCCAGGCGGCGGGCGAACAGCTGGTAGGCGAAGGCGGCCTCGTTGCTGGTGCGGCCCGAGGTGTAGAACGCGGCGCCGTCCGGGGTGTCGAGGGCCTTGAGTTCCTCGGCGATCAGCGCGAAGGCGTCGTCCCAGGAGACCGGGGTGTAGTGCGTCGCGCCCTCCTCCAGCAGCATCGGCTGGGTGAGGCGGCCCTGCTGTCCGAGCCAGTAGCCGGAGCGCTCGGCCAGGTCGGCGACCGGGTGCGCGGCGAAGAACTCGGCCCGGATCCGGCGCTCGGTCGCCTCCTCGGCGACGGCCTTGGCGCCGTTCTCGCAGAACTCCGCGGTGTGCGTCTTGTCCGGCTCCGGCCAGGCGCAGCCGGGGCAGTCGAAGCCGTTCGGCTGGTTCACCTTGAGGAGCGTGGCGAGGGTGCGGCGGGCGCCCATCTGCTCGGTGGCCATGCGGAGGCTGTGGCCGACGGCGGGCAGGCCGGCGGCCGCGTGCTGCGGCGCGGACACCTCGGGGGCGTCCTGCAGGGGGTCGCTCTGCGGGGCCTGCTTCGGCATGACTGCGCTCCTCGGCTCTGCTCTTCGGGCCGCCGCACCGTCGCGGGGGTCCGGGGACCATCTTTTCACCTGGGGGATCGGGGTGGGAGGGCCGCTGCGCGGGGCGTGGGGTGGGGGGCTGTGGCTTATAAACAACTGACGCTGCCGCCGACAAATCAAGTGTATATCTCGGTGGTGGCCGGATCAATAAAAACGGGG